>JAQBTG010000027.1 GCA_027624955.1 Pseudomonadota bacterium | reverse complement strand
GGCATTTCAACAGCTTAATCTACGCTCACCGACCCTATCACGACACGCCGTGAATAATCCGGGCTAGATGCCCTCCGGCTTGGTCTCATCGAGCCAGCGCTTAAGCACAGCCCAGGCTTCCTCTCCCATAAGCCTTTCGTAAGGCCGCGCGCGGCCATCGGTCGGCGCGCTGACCTCGCGGTGCAAGCCGTCGATATCCATGCCCATGCCCTCCGCATCTTTGAGCGTATTGGCGTAATAGACGCGATCGATACGCGCCCACCAAATCGCGCCGGCGCACATCTGGCAGGGCTCCCACGTGGTATACAGCTCACAGCCTGAGAGGTCCCAGGTGCCGATTTTCTTGCCGGCAGTGCGCAGCGCGTGAATTTCACAGTGGCCGGTCGGATCGCTGTTGTTGATCACATCGTTCCAACCCTCGCCGATTATCTCGCCCTTCTTGACCACGATGCTGGCGCAATAGCCGCCCTCGCCCGCGTTCATCTTGCGCTGACTGAGATCGATGGCGTATTTCATGAAATCTGTTTTATCCATTGTTCCCTCCGCAGTTTGTCTTTTTTCCAGGCTATATCGCCTATTTCTTATGGCAACGGTGCCACGAATTGGCGCGGATGGCGAATCTCATTCACGCTAAATATGTCGCCGCGCGTGCGTGGCGCTACGTCGCGTCGCGTCACCCGGAGTTGCGGCGGGCGATCATTTGGACCGGGGCGATACGCTCGGCCTCGGTGTTCTGCAGCATGTTTTTGAATTTTTCGCGCCATGTCTCGCCCATTAGCAGATGGGTGCCGAGAGGCGGCGGGCCATCACTCGCGCTACCGGCAACGCGCTGACGGAAAAATTGCAGGGCGAAATCCCGGCGGTTCTCGGTTTCGACAATCTCGAAGCCCGCTTGGCGCAAATATTCTCGCGTCTCCTCCGGGCTGGCGACATGGCTGGTTTCCGCCGACTCGGCCCAGGGCGCCGGATAGGCGATATCGCCGGGCCCAGTTTTATCACGTCGTAGATGCAGAACGTGGCGCCCGGACGCAGGACCCGGGCGATCTCCGTGTAGAGCCCGGCGCGGTCAGGTATATTCATCGCCACATGAAAGGTGATTGCGGCGTCGAAGGTCTGGTCTTCGAACGGCATGGCGAGAGCACTGGCTGTTTCAAACTCCGGGGGCGCGGAGAGTCCAAGGCGCGCGGTTAGGTTCCGCGCCACGTCGATAAATTCCGGCGTTAGATCGATGCCGGTCGCACGACAGCCGATTGCGGCCGAGATATACCGCACCGCTCCACCGAGGCCGCAGCCGACGTCCAGCAAATGATCCGAGGCGCTTAACGACATTCTGGACACCGCGTGCTGTGTTGCCTTGCGCCCACCAATATGAAATTCATCGACCGGCGCCAGATCCTCGAGCGTGAGGCGGGCTGGGTCGACGCCGCTGGATTTTAGACCGGCGTCGATGCGTGCCAATAAATCATCGGCGCCGTAGTGCTGGGCAACCGCATTTTCCAAACTGTCCATCCCGCTCTCTTTCCGCCCCCGCCCGTTGGCTTTGCTATTGCGCATTGATCGAGCGCACTTAGGTTATGATAAGAGGCACCGCGCAATTATCGGAACCGCTATAGCATGTATCAACCGCCGGCCTTTCGGGAAGATCGCGAAGATATCCTGCATGCACTGATGCGTGCGCACCCGTTCGCGACCTTGGTAATCTCTACTGCGACCGGCATTGAAGCCAATCATCTGCCGCTCCTGTTGGATGATCCGGACGCCGGTCAGGCAGGCCTGAGTGGCCATTTCTCCAAGGGAAACCCGCTACTCCACGCGTTTGAAGGATCGAGCGGTGGACTGCCGGCGCTCGCCATCTTTCACGGACCTGAGAATTATATTTCTCCCGGCTGGTATCCCTCCAAGGCGGCTGACGGCAAGGCGGTGCCGACCTGGAATTATGCCGTCGTACACGCCCATGGCGTATTGCGGGCGATGACAGACCCGGCAAACCTCCGCACTCATCTCGATGCGCTCTCGGCCGGACAAGAAGCAGGGAGATCGCCACCTTGGTCGCCCGCGGATGCGCCGGAAGATTATCTCGCCTCGATGATGAAAGGCATTACCGGATTCACCATGGAAATCGACCGCCTCGAAGGCAAATGGAAACTCGGCCAGAACCGCAGCGCTGAAGACCGCACCGGCGTCATCCACGGTTTGACCGGCGAAGAGAATGCGAGCGCGGCGGAACTCGCCGCGATCACCCCCAGGTGACCCCATATGACGCATAAGCCGGTTTTTCAAACGCCATGAGCCCGCGTATCCAAGGGCGCGTGTCGATCACCATCACGCTGGCCACAGCGATCGGGCTGCTGGTGTTCGTCACCGCTGGCAGCGTTTTGGGTGTCGGCGTTTGGCTGGCGCAGAAAAATACCTTTTCGCTGCTCAGCACCAATGCCGATCAGGCCGTCGATGCGGCTGTGCAGCAAATCGAACAACATCTCCGGCCGGCCGAGTATCAGGCCGAATTCATCGCTGCCCGGATCGAACAGGGCGACGTGGACCCGGCCGACACAGAGAGCTTTGACCAGCTGTTGACCGGCGCCCTGGCTGCGGCGCCGCAGATCGAAGCGGTGATGCTGATCGGCCTCGATTTGCATGGCCAGGCCGCCGGGAGGAACAGGGAGCATAACCGGATTGACCTCAATAATTTTGATTATTCCGCTGATCCGGTCGTCCGTGCCAGCTTGGAGGCAGTCGGTCCGGGCAGGAATTGGGGCGCGCCGATCTGGCGCGATGAATACAAGAAAACCTACCTGAACCTGGCCTATCCTGTGCTGCGCGAGGGCAAACCATTTGGCGCCGTCGTCGCCGTCGTGTCGGTCGAGCAATTGTCGGGCTTCGTCAGCACGGTGGCGGCCGGACATACGGGCACACGCTTCATTCTTTACGGACGAGATCATGTGCTCGCCCATTCGCTTCTGACCGACGGCTATCCGGACGGCACGGTCGAGGCGCCGTTGCCGGCCGTCTCCGACTTCGACGATCCGGTGATCGCCGCCATATGGCAGGAGGAACGAAATTACGAGCTGCGGCAAATAGAACTGCCGGAAGGTACCGAGGGCCATGTCGTCCAAACTGACGATGGGGAGTATGTCTATATTTACCGGAACGTCAGCGGATTTGGCCCGCTGCCGCTGACGGTTGGCGCCTATTTCCGATCCTCGGACGTGGGTGAAGAGGTACAGCGCATGATCATGGCGCTGATCGCTGGCGTCGCGGCGCTGCTCATCTCGCTGATTGCCGCTATATTCGTGGGGCGCCGCATTGCGCGCCCGATCGTGCGGTTTTCGACCGCGACCGGGCGTATCCGCGACCTCGATATTTCCCAGGTCGAAGAACTGCCCGGCAGCATATTCCGCGAACTCAACGAGCAATCCAATAGCTTCAATGCCATGCTGCGGGCGCTCAGATGGTTTGAACTATATGTCCCGCGCAAGGTCGTCGAAAGCCTGATCAAACGCGGCTCGGCGGAGGAATCCTTATCGGACGCGCGCCAGATCACCGTCCTGTTCACCGATATCGCCGGCTTTTCCTCGGCGTCGGAGGGGATGGAGGCAGCCGAGGTCGCCGCCTTCGTGAATGCGCATTTTTCCATCATCGTCGAATGCATCGAGGCGGAAGGCGGCACGGTCGATAAGTTTATCGGCGATGCGGTGATGGCGTTCTGGGGCGCACCAGATGAACAGCCGGATTCAGCCGAGCGCGCCTGCCGCGCCGCCCTCGCCATCGCCGTCCAGATACGCGAAGAAAACCAGCGCCGGCAAGCGCGCGACGAAGCGCCCACCCAAATTCGCATCGGCATCCATTCAGGCAGCGCCACGGTCGGCAATATCGGTGCACCGGGCCGGCTCAACTACACCATCATCGGTGATACCGTGAATATCGGCCAACGGCTGGAACAGTTGGGCAAGGAAATACATCCGCATGGCACGGATGTGTCGATCCTAATCAGCGGCGATACCGCCAGCCAATTGAGCAGCGCGTTCGCCCCAGCGCCTGTGGGTCGCCATAAGGTCAAGGGCCGCATCGGCGAAATCGCGGTGTTCGATTTACGCTCGGCTCCTTAATCGCCGGTAATCGTTACGCTTCGGCCCGGCCGTAGCGCGCCATTACTTCCTGCAATTCGGCATGATCGATCGACGCGACAAAATGCCCGTCACGCCCAGTCATGTCTTGTGCCGCGACCAGGGCGTTGATCACCGCCTCATCGACGCTTTCCACCACCGCATTGAACACCGGATCGAGCGCCTCATGCGGCACAAAATCGAGCTGGCGCAACGCCCGCGCGTCGCCGCCGCCCTCTGGATTCGCATTGGCGGTGGAAAAGGCAAGGAAGATATCACCCGAATTGTTGCCAGACGGCGTGCCGGCCCGGCCGACGCCGATGGATATCCGCTTCGCCAACCGTTGCAGTTGGATCGGCAGCAGCGGCACATCGGTGCCGATCACCGCAATGATCGAGCCCTGCTCGCGCGGCCATAAGAGATTATTCGTCAAATGCTTGCCGACCGGCGCGCCGCATATTTGCAGCCAATCGCGGATGCCATGATTGGCCTGCACCAACGCGCCGACCGTAAAGGCGCCGCCGGCCAGCTCAACCGTACGTGACGCCGTGCCGGTGCCGCCTTTGAACTCATAGCAAATCATGCCGGTGCCGCCGCCAACACTGCCTTCCGCGAGTGGGCCGCCCTTGGCGCCATCGAGCGCCGCGATGACATGCTCGTGCCGCACATGAAAACCGTTCATGTCGTTCAAATGCGCATCACAAGTTTCCGCCACCACCGGCAGCGCCCAGGCATACTCACCGAACGCCGCGCCATATTGCTTGAGCATCCAGCGCGTGCTCGCTTCATGCACCGCGCCGATGCCATGCGTATTGCTGATGCAGATCGGCCCGGTGAAATAGCCTGCCTCGTTGATCCAATGCGCGCCCGTCATCTCGCCATTGCCATTAAGCGAAAACATCGCCGCCCACACCGGCGGCAATTCCTCAGTGTGCCCGCGCGGCAGAATCGCCGTGACCCCGGTACGCACCGGCCCCTCGCCGATCACCAACTCGCCCTCACCTTCAATCAGCGTGGTAAAGCCGACCTCAACCCCCGGCACATCGGTAATCGCATTATTGACCCCGCAATTCGCAGCAAACGGCAGACCAAGCCCCCGCCCTCGCGGGCGCCCATCCGGCAAACTCCGTCTCGCATCCATCCTCGCCTCCTCCTTCGGCCTCGCGCAAAAAATTAGGAATACCTAACCGCCCACACTTAACTTCTTCCCGGCGAAACGAAAAGAGCGAACCATCCGGCCACTCTGCCCTTAGAGGGGAATCTCGCTGCGCGCCAACTTCAGCGCCATGGAAGGGCAACCGGTACGCTTGCCCGCCCGAAGGCGGCACATCGATTGACTGGTGCAAGCTATTAACTCAGCCCAAAACCAACCTGGGGTTTAATTTGTGACAAGGGAAGCGCTTCATGGCGCACCCTCACCCTCGCCCGGACGCTGCGCATGACCGTCTACGAACCAAGTTTGCCCGAAATCCCCGAGCTAACCCGGGCGGAACAGCACCTCGTCACCCAAACAGTGCGGGGCGAGGTCGCTAACTTCCCCGCCGACGGCGACGAGCCCGAAGCGGAACTGAAAACCATCCGCCCAGAAGTACTCCAACGCCTGTGCGCCAACCCGTCGCCGGAATGGCCTGTGCGTGCGCATGGCGTCTATATGAATGGAGCGACGATTTCCGGCGACTTGGACATGGGAGCGGCAATAATTCCGCATCCATTGTTCCTCCACGATTGCAGCATTGCGGGCCGACTTATTCTCCGTGACGCCCGTACCCGGTCCATTGGCCTCGACGGAACTTCTGTCCAAGGCATATCTGCGGACCGAGCCGTAATCGAAGGCGCTCTACATCTGCGAATCAAATTTCGGGCAACCGGCGAGGTGCGGCTGCTCAGCGCAGTGATCGGCGGCAATTTTGATTGTAATGGGGGTGTTTTCGAGGTCAAGCAGGGCAACGCGCTCGACGCCAATAGGGCGACAGTCAAGGGCTCCGTATTCCTGAGCCTCGACTTCAAAGCCACCGGTGCAGTGCGGCTGGTCGGTGCTGAAATTGGTGGCGATCTCAACTGTATCAACGGGACATTTGAGGCCGTTGACGGCATCGCGCTACTCGCACAGAGGCTCACCGTCGAAGGTTCCTTCTTCTGGTCGCCGAAAGAAGTTTCGGGCGTGGTGGATCTCATGCACGCCCAAGTCGGATCGCTCAGCGATGACAGCAAAGCGTGGCCGTTCCTTGATAGCCCGAATCCGGAATGGCGTCTGGACGGGTTTACATACGGAGCACTCGCACCGCTCTCGCCCATTGATTCCACGTTCAGGTCCGACTGGCTCGCAGCCAACAGTACCATCGATGACGGGTTCGCCCCTCAGCCTTACGAACAACTCATCAAGGTCTATCGCGGGATGGGCCACCCCGCCGAGGCGCGCGCCATCGCCTTCGCGAAACAGGAGGAATTGCGCAAATCCGGCAACCTGAAACCCTTGGGCTGGCTTTGGAATTAGTTATTGGGATTCTTTTTGGGCCACGGGTACAAGACATGGCGGGTCCTTCCGTGGATCGTCGGCTTTCTTGTCGCTGGGACGGTCCTATTTGGCTGGGCGCACGAAGGCGGCTATATGCAGCCGAGCAAAGCGCGTGTCTTTATGGAATGCGACTATGTGGAAGAAAAAGGTGGTTGCCTGCCGGTCGGCCACCCGGAATTTTCACCGCTGATATACGCGGTGGACAGTTTTTTGCCGATTGTCGATTTGCACCAGGAGAGCTATTGGCTACCGCGGGAAAACGGCTGGGCCGGTTCATGGGGCTGGGTGAAAATCTACCTCTGGTTCCACATCGCCTTCGGCTGGATTCTTACGACCCTGGCGGTGGTCGGCCTGACGGGCATTGTGAAGAAGGATTGAGCCCAGCCTTCGTTCGCTGGCGGCCAGCGCCTATGCCTTACCCTGCCCGGCTTCCGGCGAGGTGATCTCTTGCAGGCCCGCCACTTCGAACGCGCGCTCGCGCGGCAGGCAGAACATGTTCTGCGACAGCAAATCGCCGAATTCATTGTCGTCATTGGCGAAGAAATTATCCGGGTTGTAGAGCGGGGGACGGTGCCAGAACAGGCGGTAGTCTGCGGCCAGGAGATGGGCGATCAAGCGCGGTGAGTTCTCCGCGCGGTCGTTTTCTATATAGAGCGCTGGGCGGTGTTGGGCGATGGTTTTTTCGCCGCCCCGCAGCACGTCATATTCCATGCCTTCGACATCGATCTTGATCAAATGGCAGTGTGTGAGCGGCACTGAATCGAGGGTGACGATCTGCACCGCTTCGCCGCCCGCCGCGCCGGCGAGCGCGATGCCGCCGAAATTGCCGGCGGCGGCATAGTCGATGGTGGGGAGCGCCGCAGTCGCCGCGCCGGAGCCCGCCGCCATATTGACCGCATGCACATTACCGAGCGCATTGAGCGCGATATTAGCGCACAGGTTTTGGTAGACGATACGTTGCGGCTCGAAAGCGATCACCGCGCCGTCCGGCCCCACGAGGCGCGCCATCGTCAGAGTGTGGCAGCCGATATTGGCACCGACGTCAACGGCCACCATGCCAGCGCGCAGCACACGCGCGAATAGGTCCGCTTCGCCGTAGGAATATTCGCCGTAGAGATCGAGCGACCGGCCAATATAGGTATCGCTGCGGTTGTACAGCATCAACCCATCGCGGCAGCGCTTCACCCGCATATGTTGCTCATCGGCCAATACAACGCCCTGGCTCATGATCCATCGCCCACATAAAACCCAACTGCATTGTCAGGTGAGAAAATCGTGCCAGGTCGTTGTTAATAAATGGTAAACACCCCTAATTCAAAGCGCGCGCGCCAAGTGCCCGGCTGTACGGACAATCGGGTTTGAGGGCTAGGCGCTCTTGGGTAAGGGCGCCCGCCAACGCTTTGTCGCCGCTGCGCAGCGCGGCCTCGATCAGGGTGCGGTGAATGATATCGCGCTGGGCGTGGCTGCCGCCGAAGGCGTGAGCGCGGTAGCGGATTGGCAGCAGCAACTCGGCGCAGGCGGCGTAATCGCCGCGCCCAAAAGCGGCCATAGCGCGCACCACCGGCAAGCCCACTAGGCGCTCCATTTCAGCGTTGGTGCCGTCGGCCTGCGCCGCGCGTTCGACCGCGCTGAGCAGTTTCTCCGCTGCCGCGCCACGGCCAGCGGCAGTGTAGGCCAGCATCGCATGCATATCGTTGAAGGCATAAAAGCCTGCCCCGGCTAGATTTTCGTAGTGATCGGCCAGCCTTTCCCAGCGTGTGCCGACATCCTCTCCCCGCAGATGGAGCCGCCATAGCAGCGCCGCTGCGTCGAGCAGGGTCAGCTGCACGCTATCTGGCCCGGGGCGAAGTGCTGCGTCATAAAGTTCCAGGGCGCGCGCCACATGGTCTTGATCAAGATAAAACAGCGCCGTGTGCCACCAATTGTGAAAGGCGAAGGCGTTGTCATCCTGCGCCCAATGGGCGGTGGTTTCCTCCATAAACGCGGCGCCCTCAACTTGGCGTGATTGCATTTCCATCACATGAACAACGGCATGGCGCGCCCAGCTATCTTCCGGCTCGATCTCGAGAGCGCGGCGCCCGGCGTCTTCGGCGCGGCCATAATCGCCGCACTCTTCCAGCCCAAAGGACTGCATGCCGAGGACCAAGTTATGGCCGTCCTCACCCGGCACCCAAGCCGGCAGGGCGCGGGCGATACGGCCGCGCAGATTTTCGCGGTCGCCGTGAAAGAAATCGGCGAGATGGCCCATTTGCAGCGCCAGCAGATCGTGCGGGTGGTCGATCGAAATGCGCTCCAGCCGCGCCCGCATGCCTTGCCAATCGCCCGCCGCCCAATCGCTGAGCGCCGCCGCATGGGCGCGCTCGCGATCATTGCTCTTGCCGGCCAGCGCTTTTAGGCGGCCAAGCCCTGCCTGAACCTCCGCCAGCGCGGTCTCTTCCCACAAACCGACATGCATATAGGCGCGGAAGATTTCGCCGCATATAAAATCCGGTGCTCCGGCCAGCGCCTCGTCGATGATGGCCACCGGATCGCCGCGATAAATATTGAATGCCCGGAGCGCCTTCTCATAAATCTCAAGGCTGGCGCTGTCGCCCCCCGATAGCGCCACGCCGCGCCGATCTTCCGTCATGCTGCGTCTCCATCGCTCGTGTGAAAACCAGTCAACCGGCGAAGATTGGCCCATGGCGGCGGCCCAATCAACGGGTCTTTTAGGACTGATCGAGACGTGCGGCGGAAATCTCGGCGCTACAGGTATCAGGCGATTGCGCGGTCAAGCGGGCGGCGGCGAGGCCGCGGCGGACGGCGTCGGTCAAGGGCGCCGCAGCCAGCAGCGCATCCAGCACGCCGGCGGCAAATCCGTCGCCGGCGCCGTTCACATTCACCACGTCTGTGACCGGCGCCGGATAGAGCTCACATCCCCTCGCGGCGGCAACCGCCACGCCCGCATCGCCGAGCGTCACGAACACCAAGCCCGGTCCGAGCGCCCGCAACGCGACGGCGGCGTCCTCGGCCTCGGCCAACGTCTCAACCTGCTGCCCCAACAGCGCCGCCGCTTCAGCGCGGTTGGCGAACAGCATATCGAAGCTGGCGAGGTGTGGCTTGAGGCGCGGCGCCTTGGCCGGGGAGACGGCGAGTGCGGCGAGGCGGACGCCATCCGCTTTCTGCGCGGCGAGCGCGCCGATTCCGCTTTCGGACAAATTGGCGTCGATTGCCCATAGCGGCCAGTCGGCAAGATCGGGCGCCACACGTTCGAGCCACTCCGGCGTTAGCGCCTCATAAATGTCGGCGTCGGCCAGGCCGCACAGCAGCTCCCCTGCCGAATCCAACAGCGCGGTATAGGACGCAGTGGCGCGTCCTTCGAGTTGGGCGGCATGTTGGCAATCGACGCGGTGGCTGCGGAGTTCGGCTATAAGCGCTTCACCGTCGCGGTCACCGCCGAGAACGCTCACCAGCTTCGCTGGGCGCGCCAGGCGCGCAAGGTTGAGCGCCACATTGCGCGCCACACCGCCGGACGATGCAGTTAGCGTCACCGGATTGGAAGCGCGCCAGGCGAACGCCTCTTGGCAGCGGGCGATGCGGTCAACATGCGCAGCACCGATACAAGCGATGCCGGCGCCGGGCGCCTTCATATGGGGAGGTAATTTCGCATAGGTCCGATCATAACCGCATTCGGCGGTGGCGACGCAAAACTCGGCCCGCCCCATGTCGCCCCATGGCGCACGGCCTGACCCGGCAGCACCCTACTCCTTCAGCCCGGCGGCGCGCAGGCCATCGAGGAAACGCGTCATATCTGCATCGGCCTTAAACGGCAGTTGCGCCCTGGTGCCACCTAGCGTCATGCCGGGCGACAATTGCGCCAGGCGTGCGAGGGCGGCGGCGGCTTTCTTTCGGTATTCCAACTGGCCATAGCTCGCCGCCAGGATGCGGTAGCCGCCAGCATATTCATCGTTCAACTCAATGGTCTTCTCGGCCCATGCCGCGGCTTCTTCGTAGCGTCCGGCCACAAAGGCGGCGAGTGACAGCGTATTGAACCAGAACACACTCAACGGATCGCGCGGGCTGAGGCGGATCGCCTGATTGACTTCATCTACCGCGGCATCGGTATTGCCGCAAAACGCCAGAGCCAAACCGAGGCTGGCATGGGCGTTGGCGAGATTGGGATTAAGCTCGATTGCGCGCTCAAGTGTCTCGATAGCGTCCGCGTGACGGCGCGAGACCAGCCGCACCAGGCCGATCACCGCATATGCCTGAGCATCACCGTCATCCAGGCTGATCGCGCGCTCGGCATTCTGCTGCGCCGCCAAAATTGACTGGACGCGAGACGCGCTCCAGCCCCACAGCGCGTCTTGGGTATGGCTGATGGCGAGCCCGGTATAGCCCCAGGCGCTGTCGGGATCGCGTGCGATGGCCTTCGTCAGGAGTTCACGCGCCTCGGCGTTATCGGCCTTGTTGAGGCGCGCCAGATGGGCATGGGCGCGCACCACATAGCCCCAGGCATCGAGATCCTGGACGTCGCGGCGGCGCGCGCGCTTGATCTCGGCATTGAGGAATTGCGGCGCCACGGCGGTGACGATGCATTGCGTGATCTCGTCCTGCACCTCGAAGACGTCCTCCATATCGCGGTCGTAATTCTCGGCCCAGATATGGTGGCCATCAGGTCCGTCGATCAGCCGCGCCGAGATGCGCACGCGTTTACCGGCGCGCCGGACGCTGCCGGTGAGCACATAGCGCACCCCAAGCTCAGCACCGGCCTGACGCTCATCGACATCGACGCCGCGATAGTGAAAGCTTGAATCGCGAGCAATGACGAAAAACCAGCGAAATTTCGACAGCGCCGTCAGGATGTCCTCTGCCATGCCATCGGCAAAGAAATCCTCGCCCGGATTGCCGCCCATATTCTTGAACGGCAGCACCGCGATCGAAGGCTTGTCGGGTAGCGCTATAACAGCGGGGGCCGTATCGGCGGGGGCGGCGGGAACCAAATTGGCTGCTGGTGCCGGGCCGCGCCTAACGCGGATTCCCTCGTACAGCCGCTCCGTCTCCGCGTCCGGCCGCACGCCTAAATCGCGCAGCAAAATATCGCTACAGGATTCATATTGCCGAAGCGCCTGCCCGCTCTGGCCGCTGGTATCGAACAGCCGCATCAGCGTGCGGTGGGCGGATTCGCGCAGCGGATCAAAGGCGACAGCACGCCGCGCGACCTCTATCGCCGCTTCGAAGGCGCCCAATTCCTCATGCTGAGCGGCCAAGGATTGCAGTACACAGAAGGCCAATTCGCGCAGGCGTTCGCGCTCGCGCTCCAGCCATTCCTGAAACGGCAGCTCGGCAAGCGCGAAGCCATCGAGAAGATCGCCGCGATAAAGCGCATCGGCCGCCTGTAAATCGGCGATATCGCTGGATTGGGCCAGACGCGCGAACCGGACGGCGTCGACATCTACCTGCTCTGCCGCCAGCGCCAAGGTCTCTCGTACGCTGACAAGCGGTTCAGTCGCGTCCGGCGCGGCTTCGCGCAAGCCTTTGCGAAGAGCCGTCAGCGCTTGGCGCAGGCTGCTTTTCGCCTGGTCTTCGCCGCGTTCGCTCCATAGCAGATGAACGAGCCTGGCGCGCGGCACGGTGTGATCCGGCGCCAAGGCAAGATAGGCCAAAATCGCCTGCGCCTTGCGTTGGCCGAACACCAACGCGCGATCCCGCGCAAGCCATGCCTCGAAGCCGCCCAACAACTCAATTTGCAGCAAAATCCTACCCTCTGACGCGGACTAAATCCGCCCCGCCAGCATTTTTAACGCATTTTTCACGCGGCTCATAACATCCAGATCACGCCCGCTCCTTAAAAACAGGGTCATCACGAAGCGCAGGAGCAGGAACATGTTGCAGACAATCGACCATCTGAGAGAGATCAAACAGCGCTGCATGGCAGGCGAGCCGCTCGAGACACAACAATCGGAATGGCTCGCCTCAGCCTTGGAGCATTTCCTCGATCGCCGCTGCACCTCCATGGACGATGCGTTGGGCCTGCGATTTGCCCAGGGCGGCATGCCGTGGTGGCGCGAGGAAGCCAATCGCGTGCGCGACGCGGCACTGCGCGAAATTGCCGACACCTACGAGAACGGGCTGTCGAAATCCGCCCAGGCCAAACAAATCGCGCTTTTGGCCCTGCGTTACGGCGCGTCGGCGTGGCGCTTCGACCGCATTAGCGACGACATGCCGGCGCATTACGAAGACACCGTCAAGGAGCAGTTGTGGCAGGCCTTTCAATCCGGCGCGACCATGCCGATCGGCGAGCGCCAGCTACGCAACATTTTGGTCGGATAAGCAAACCCGACCACACACCTTAAGGAGGCAATCATGAAAACAGCAAAATGGCTTTCGATAAGTTTTAGCGCGGCGCTGGCATTGGCACTGCTCGCCGCGATGATTCTTAGCGATCCCGACCGGAGCACAAATCGCAGCGCAACGATCGCGCCGCCCGCGCGCGCGCAATCGGTCAACCTACGGTCGCTGCTCGATCAAGGGTTGATCTCGGCGACGGAGGCAGAGGTGAAGCGCCGTAATATCCTCGCCACCTTGTAAGACACGGCGCCACCCCGCGCGGCCTCGGCGAGTTCTCTAAATTTGGTCGGGGCGAGAGGATTCGAACCTCCGACCCCCTGCTCCCAAAGCAGGTGCGCTACCAGGCTGCGCCACGCCCCGAACTATCGCTAGGTAATGCTTTCGCCGGTTAAAATCCAGCGGCTTATGATCCGCCGGCTGATCGCCTTAACGGTCGAAGATGGAAATCTTGCCGGAGCTGCCGACTTCCGCCTCAGTGATTCCGATAGATTTATCGACCTTTAGGTCGGTTAGGTCGGCGCGGCGAATTTCTGCGCCCCAGAAATCCGCGCCGGTCAAGTTGGCGCCGCTGATATCGGAGCCGGTTAAATCCGCGCCGCGCAAATTGGCGCCGGTCAAATTGGCATCGGAGAGGTCCGCGCCGGTGAGATTGGCGCCCTCAAAGTTGGCGCCGGAGAGGTTGGCACCGCTCAGTTTGGTTTTTACCATCTCTGCTTGGCGGAAATCCGCGCCAGCCAAATCGGCGCCAGTGAGATCCGCGCCGGTGAGCCTGGCGCCGCTTAGCTTCTGCGCGCCGAGCTTGGCGTTTGAGAGATCGCAGTTCACACAGCGCCCGGTCTTGATGAGATGCTCCAATTGAGTGGCGATCCGCGCCGCCTCTTCCGCCGCATCTTCTGCATCGTCGGCCCAAACGGGCGCCGATAGCGGCACGGTGAGGAGCGCCACGCACAGGCAGGCGGCAAGTGAAAAGGCGGCGGCTTTGGTTATCCACATAGTGTGCGATGCCCGGCTGGGATCGCGATGCTCGGCTGGTTTAGAAAAGATAGGCCATCTCGCTATGTTCAAGGCAGGTTACCGAACATTGAATGCCGCACCGTGTCGCCGGACGCAATACCCAAGCGCTCGACGCTGCCGGCGAGAAGCTCGAGAACGGCGCCGACTCGCACCCCGGAAGAGATGCGATCGGTGGAGAATGGGTTGGTATGGGCGGCGATCGAGGCCACTGTTCCGTCCTCGGTGATGAATAGCATATCTAGCGACAGCGGCGTGTTTTGCATCCACATGGTCACATGGCGCTCGACATCAAAATCGAACAGCATGCCGCGATCCGGTGGCATGGTCTTGCGCCACATCAGGCCTGCGGCGCGCTGCTCATCGGTGCGCGCCACTTCGACCTGGAATAGGCGTTTGCCCACCGAAGTCTCGATGGCCAAAGCCTCGAGCGGCAATTCCTGCTGTTGCGCGTGCAGCGGCGAGGCGACTAATAGAGCGCTGACGATCACGGCAAACGCCACCGCCCAGCGAAGGCCTGCCCCGCGCCGACAAATTCGCTTGAACCAAGCCTTCATCGCGCCTCTCCGCGCTTTTCTCTGCAGATTGTCATTGGCGCATCATAGCGCCGGTTCATACGAGCGCATAGCGCCGGAACAGATTTTGGCGGTGACGAACTTTTCACCAAATAATTTTCTCGCGACGAATCCTTTTGCCTCTGACGATCGTCTTACAGGTAATTGAAACATAAAATTGGAGAGGTCTCAGCCATGTCCATTAAATTTCAGCGCGCCCTAGTTATCGGTGGCTCGAGCGGCGTCGGCCGCGAAGTATCGTTGGCATTAGCCAAAATTGGCGTCCGCACCGCCGTCGCTGCGCGCGGCGCGACCGCGCTGGCGGAATTGAAGGCCGCCGCGCCCGAAATCGAAACCGTCGCCGCCGATGCCGCTGCGGATGGCGTGGCGCAGGATCTCCTCACGCGGTTCAGTCCGGACCTGCTGATCCTGGCGGGTGGCCACCGGCCGAAGATGGCGGCGGTGCACGAACTGGATTGGGATGAATTTAGCGCCGCCTGGAATAACGACACCAAAATCGCATTCGAATTCACCAAGGCCGCGCTGACGGCGCCGCTCGCCGCCGGCGGCTTGTTCGTCAGCTTCTCGTCGGGCGCATCGCTCGCTGGCTCACCGCTTTCGGGCGGTTATGCCGGGGCCAAGCGGATGCAGTATTTTCTGGTGAATTACGGCCAGCGCGAGGCCGATCGCATGGAACTCGGCTTGAGGTTTATGTCGATCATTCCCAAGCAACTGATTGCTGGCACGGAAATCGGCAACATGGCCTCGGCCGCCTATGCCGCATCTGCCGGCATGCCGATCGACAAATTTATGAGCCAGTGGGAGCATCCGCTGACCGCCGAACTCGCCGGTGCGCATCTGATTGATCTTTTGGGCCGTGCACCCGAAGCTGGCGCCAGCGCTTTCACGATTACCGGCAGTGGCGCTGAAGCTATGGCGTAACCGGCTTGTATGACGGACGGTGGCATAACAGGTGGCGAACGCGGATACCCAGCCGATCTCGCAGACGACGTTCGAGCAGGCTCTGCCCGAACTCAGGCCGGAAATACACCGCTATTGCAGCCGTATGACCGGCTCAGTGATCGACGGTGAGGACGTCTTGCAAATCGCCTGTATGAAAGCGTTCGAAGCGTTGAAGCGTGGCGACCAAGTGACCAATTTGCGCGCTTGGTTGTTCCGCATTGCGCACAACGTCACGCTTGATTATTTGCGCGGCAAGAAACGGGACAAGGCCATGCTCAACGCGACAATGCCGGCGGCCGAGACGGTGCCGCAAGCCGTCATGCGTAGCGAAGTTGCCGATTCGTTGCGTCCCTTCCTGGCGCTGCCGCCGCGCCAGCGCAGCACGGTAATATTTCGTGACATTCTCGGCTATACGGCGGGTGAGGTCGCCAATCTGACCGATAGCAGCATCGCGTCGGTTAAGGCTTCCCTGCACCGCGGCCGGGAAAACTTGAAACGCGGCGAGACCGCCTCGGCGGCGGATTCATCGCCGCTCACACGAGAAGAACGGCAGCGGCTCGGCCTCTATGCCCAACATTTCAACGATCATAATTTTGATAAGCTAAGAGACATGCTGTCCGCCGAAGTGCGGCTGGAACTGGTAGGCCGTGTACGGGAAACCGGGCGCCAGCAGATCGGAAATTATTTTGGCAATTATTCGAAGCGGCGCGATTGGCGGATGATGCCGGGGCTGGTGGAGGGTCGCGGCGCAATCCTGGCCTTTGACCTGGAGCACGCCGGCAGCAAACCGGCCTATTTTATCCTGCTGGAGTTTCGCGGCCGGGAGCTAGGCTTTATCCGCGATTTCCGCTACGCCCGCTATGCCATGACTGATGCCCAATGGGAGGTGTTTGGCTGAGTCGGGCGGATTTCGCTCAATATTATTTAGCTAGCTATTTGTTTATTGGTTTTATCTTTTTCGCGCAGATGTTTTCGGTAGTGTGCTGCGTCGGCCCAGCATTTATCGAGGATCACTTCGAGGGCTGTGGCGACATCGGCTTTACCCGATGAGCGCGCCTTGATGACGCAATCCTCAAGCAGGTCGGTAACGCGGCGGCGCACGCGTTTGGAGCGGATGGCGAGCGGGCGGCTGTTTCCGTCTGCTGTGCCGTCTGCTGTGCCGCCGGGGGCTGCGCCCGGCATTTCATCACTCGCCGGCGCATAGCTGGGCGGCGCATAGCTGGCGCCATATCTGAGTTCGGCAGATGTCATCCCGGCGAGCGCGGCTATTTTGGCCAGCATATGCTCGCTCGGCGCATGTTTGCCCTGTTCCCAGCGCGACACCGCGCCCTGGCTCACAACCAGGGCTTTGGCGAACTTGGCCTGGGTCATCCCGAGGCCCTCGCGCAACGCCTGTATTCTCGCGGCAAACGCCATTTCCATCGCTATACACTCCTGGTCTCGCGCCTAATTTGACGCCTGGTCTCACGCGTGGTCTCGCGAATCACCTTGCCGTACACGAATAACATAACTTGGTTAATATGCGTATAGCGAATTTATTGTCCTCTCACGCCAAGGAACCGGTGCTTCCCTATAGACGGCTAGGAGCCGGGGGACGGAAGAGCGGCTGTTTCCGTGTTACTTTAGTCTCTTGGCGATATATCCGGCGCCTACAGGGACGCCTACCTAATGACCGTTAAAGCGCCCGCGTGTGTGCGCCGCGGTATCGAGGCCGGAGGCCAGGCCGAAGCCCTCCTTGCCAATTGCGGCAACACCGCTCTCGATCTTGGCCAGCAGTGTCTCCAGTAAGCGCATCTCGGCGCTGTCGAGATCGGCTACCAGCTTGTCCTGATAGGCACGTGCCACCGGCACGATCTGGTCATAGACCTCGCGCCCGCTATCGCTGAGATAGAGCTTGGAGCGGCGCCGGTCGCTGGGGTCTGAATCACGGCGGACGCGCTCAAACTGTAACAACCGCGCCACACCGCGACTGACCCGCACCTTGTCCATCGCCGTCAGTTCGCCGACCTCATTGGCGCAAACCCCGGGAAAGCGTCCCAATACGGTCATGATACGCCATTCCTGAACGGTCAAATCGAAGCGCACGGCATAAAGCCGGGCCAAACCGCGGCTTACACGGCTGGCGATGACGGAGAGCTGATAGGGCAGGAAGCTTTCGAGCGCGATGCGGCTTTCAGCGCGCAGCGGCGGGATACTGAGTTCCTGATAAACTTTCGCCGAATTGGTTGCCATGTCCACTCTCCTAGATTCGTTTCGTCTCCCCCCTATTTATGCATGATACGAATATATGTCAAGTATGATTATGCGTATATGTAATAATTACTCGCGGCACCGCCCCGAAAACCGAGAGAATCCGCTGGATTGGCCTTGCGCCTGCCGCACCAGTCGGACATAGTCATATTCTTCTCGGGGGGAGCCATTTCGGCTGAGAGGTTGGCGCCGCCAACGACCCCGAAACCTGATCCGGTTAATGCCGGCGTAGGAACTGGGAATTTGCCGCACACCCCCACTCCCCCCTCTGCGATATCGCCGTCCCCTGCCATATCGATTTCAGGCGTAAGCCTCAGCTACGCCGGTGCGTATCTCTTTGAAGGCCTGGATCTGGACTTGCCAGCTGGCCTGTGCAGCGCTCTTCTCGGGCCGAGCGGTGTGGGCAAAAGCAGCCTGCTGCGATTGATCGCTGGCCTTGAAGAATTTGAGACTGGCGGCAAGATCGACATCACTGCAAACGGTGCCGGTGCGCCGGCCAAATTATCGACCTCCATCGCCTATATGGCGCAACAGGATTTGCTGTTGCCGTGGCTGGATGTGCTCAGCAACGTCATGTTGGGAGGGCGCCTGCGCGGTGAACTGCCGGACCGCGCCCGCGCCCGCGATTTGCTAGCCCGCGTCGGCCTGGCGGACCGCGAGAAAGCCTTGCCGGCGACATTGTCGGGCGGTATGCGTCAGCGCGTCGCCCTCGCCCGCACCCTGATGGAAGACCGCCCAGTGGTGCTGATGGATGAGCCGTTTTCCGCGCTCGACGCCATAACCCGCCTGCGCCTCCAAGAGCTTGCTGCCGAGTTGTTGCGCGGGCGCACGATCCTGCTCGTCACCCACGACCCGATGGAGGCACTGCGTATCGGCGAGCGCATCTTTATCATGGCCGGGCGCCCGGCGGAGCTTAGCCAAGTGCCGCCGCCCGCCGGCAACACGCCACGCGATCCGGCCGACGCTGATTTTCTCGGCCATCACGCGGAATTGCTGCGCCGCCTCCGCGCCGCCGACGCACAAATATGATGCGCTTCATCCGCCCGCTCATAATCATCGCCGGCTTGGTGCTGCTGTGGCAGATCATCGTCTGGCTGACAGACGCGCCGCATTTCATTTTGCCGGCGCCGGCGCGCGTTGCCGAAGCCTGGTGGACGCATCACCTGACGATCCTCGGGCATGCCGGGGTCACGTTGTTGGAAATCGCCCTCGGCCTTTTGTGCGGCGTGGCGCTCGGCGTATCAAGCGCCCTGGCGCTGGCTTATTTCCGCCCTGCCAGGCGCTGGCTGTTGCCGGTTTTGGTCGCGTCTCAGGCGGTGCCGGTCTTCGCGCTCGCGCCCATCCTGGTGCTGTGGCTGGGCTATGGCATCACCTCCAAGGTGGCGATGGCGACTCTGATTATCTATTTCCCGGTAACCGTCAGTTTCTTCGACGGCCTGCGCCGCACCGAGCCAGGCTGGACCGATCTCGCCCGCACCATGGGCGCCAGCCGTTGGAAGATGCTCACCCGCATCCGTATGCCGGCCGCCCTGCCCGCCCTTGCTTCGGGATTGCGCGTCGCCACTGCTGTCGCGCCTATCGGCGCGGTAGTCGGCGAATGGGTCGGCGCCAGCGCTGGCCTCGGCTATCTCATGCTGCATGCCAACGGGCGTGTACAAACCGATTTGATGTTCGCCGCGCTGCTCACTTTGGCGTTCTTCGCCGTGATTATCTATTTCATCGTCGACAACGGACTGCGTCACGCCTTGCCCTGGCAGCCCGACAAATTGCCGGCCCACCAACAGGAGTAATCCCGCCATGTTTTACATGTTCCGACGCTCTTTTCTGTTGCCGGTGACACTCGTGTTGCTGCTGGCATCGACAGGCGCTCAGGCGAACGACAAACTAACTCTGCTGCTTGACTGGTTCATTAATCCCGATCATGCACCGCTGTTGGTCGCCCAGGAACGCGGCTATTTCGCCGCGCATGGGCTCGACGTGGAGATCATTGCGCCCGCCGATCCCAACGATCCGCCGAAGCTGGTCGCCGCCGGCAAGGCCGATATCGCACTCTCGTATCAGCCGCAACTTTATGTCCAGGTTGCGGCGGGCCTGCCGCTCACGCGCTTCGGCACGTTGATCGCGACGCCGCTCAACACCTTACTCGTGCTCGAAGATGGCCCGGTAAAATCGATCGCCGATCTCAAAGGGCGCAAGGTCGGCTATTCCATCGGCGGTTTCGAGGATGCGTTGTTGAGCGCCATGTTGGCGCGCCACGGCCTTAGCCTCGACGACATCACCCTGGTGAACGTCAATTTCTCGCTCTCGCCGGCATTGCTCTCAGGCCAGGTCGATGCGGTGATCGGCGCCTACCGCAACTTCGAGCTCAACCAAATGGACATCGAAGGCCATACGGGCCGCGCCTTCTATGTCGAGGAAGAAGGCGTGCCGAGTTATGACGAATTGATTTTGGTGGCCAATACGGAGCGCATGAACCGCGCCGTCCTGCGCCGCTTTCTCGACGCCCTCGAAGACGGCGTGCAATATCTGGTGAACCATCCTAACGAAAGCTGGGCGCTGTTCATTCGCGGCCGCAGCGAATTGGACGATGAACTCAACCGGCGCGCCTGGCGCGATACGCTGGCGCGCTTCGCACTCCGCCCCGCAGCGCTTGACCGCGCGCGCTATGCCCGCTTCGCCCACTTCATGTACGAACAGGGCCTGATCCCGGAAGCTCTTTCCGTCGACGACTACGCCACCATATTAGAATGATCCGGGCGCGCGCCTCATACTGGTCCAGGGGGCTTTGCGCCCCCTCGCCCATGAGGCATAATTGAACGGCGAATCGTACCGATTCCCTTTGGCTTTGGGCGTTTCGCGGGTTCTATCTTAGCGGAGGGAATATTGTTGCACGTGGTCGGCCTGTTCGCGGTGCTATTCGGCACCTGGGTGATCCTTTCCGGCCATTTCACTCCCTTTCTCCTCATCGCTGGGGCTATTTGTTCCGCGATAACCGTCGCCATTACGTTGCGCATGGACCTACTGGACCGGCGGCGCGATTTCATCGGCCCTGTGTGGCGCCTGCCGCTCTATTGGCTGTGGCTGGCCGGGCAGATCATCCTTTGGTCGCTGATCGTCTCGCGCAAAGTGCTGGCACCGCGTCTCGATATAGATCCGGTGCTGGAGCGTATTTCGAGCAGCCAACGCAGTGACCTCGGCAGGGTCATGTACGCCAACTCGATTACGCTCACCCCCGGCACCGTCTCAACCGATGTCGGCGAAGGCGAAATTGAAGTGCACGCGCTCACCCGCGCGGCGATGGCAGACCTGAAAACGGACGATATGGACCGCCGTGTCAGCGCCACCGAGGCCGCGCCAACCAAAGCGGCCGGGCCGGCGGGTGGCGGGCCGTGATGTTCATCGCCGCCGCCGCCGCTCTAATCGCCGCGATGTTCCTGGCGCTTGCCCGGGCCTTTGCCGGGCCGACGGTGTATGACCGTATCCTGGCGGTGAATCATATCGGTAGCCAGACGGTGCTGCTCATCGCGGTGATGGGCTTCATCAGCGGGCGGCCGGATTTCCTTGATATTTCGTTGCTCTACGCGTTGATCAATTTCGTCGCCACGATTGCTGTGTTGCGCTACGTCAAACGCGGGCGCGCGCAGGTGGACAAACAATCGTGATTCTCGACATTCTCAGTTGGATCTCGATCTCTATCGGCGCATTTTTCGTGCTCGTCGGCGGCATCGGCATTTGGCGCATGCCGGACTTGTTCACCCGCATGCATCCCGCCGGAATCACCGATACGGCCGGCGCCGGATTTCTCCTGTTGGGCCTGCTGCTGCAATCGGGCGATTGGCTGGTATCGGTCAAGCTGGCGCTGATTTTCGCATTCTTGCTGTTCACCAGCCCGGTCGCCACGCACGCCCTGGCCCATGCGGCGCTGCTCGACGGGCTCAAGCCGTGGACACGGCCGCGCGACAAGACGCGCGACAAGGACGGCGAGCCATAGACCTTATCCTCAACATAATCCTGCTGATCTTTGTCACTGCCACCGGCATCGCCGCGGTGTGGCTGCGCAATCTGCTCGCCTCGGCCATGGTGCTCGGTATTTACAGCCTGCTGATGGCGGCGCTGTGGGTGGTGCTGGATGCCGTCGACGTCGCGTTCACCGAAGCCGCCGTCGGCGCTGGCGTCACCACGGTACTGATGCTGCTCGCCATCGCGCTTACCGGGCGCGAGGAAAAGCGCGCCCGCACGCGGCCGTGGTTTCCGCTTGCCATCTCACTCGCCACCGCCGGATTGCTGATTTATGCCACCCTCGGCATGCCGGCGTTCGGCATTGCCGATGCCCCGGCGCAGCTTCATGTCGCGCCTTATTATTTGCAGCGCGGCGAAGCCGAAACCGGCGTGCCAAATATTGTGACCGCCGTGCTGGCCAGCTACCGCGGCTTCGACACCTTAGGCGAGGTGACGGTGGTCTTCACGGCTGGCATGGGCGTGCTGGTGCTGTTGAGCAGCGCGACACGGCGCCGGCGAAGCGCCGCAGCGCCGGCCAAGGAGGATTCAGCGTGAGCGATTTCCTCGTCCTTAAGGTGACGGCCAAGCTGCTCATCCCATTCATTCTGCTGTTCGGTTTTTACGTCCAGATGCATGGCGATTACGGCCCCGGCGGCGGCTTTCAAGCAGGCGTCATCGTTGCGACCGCGTTCATCCTCTACGCCATTGTTTTCGAGATCGGGACGGCGCGCCGCGTCGCGCCGATGACGGTATTGGTCTCCATTGCCTGCTTGGGCGTGCTGCTCTATGCCGGCGTGGGTGTTGCCAATCTCATCTATGGCGGGCGCTTTCTCGAATATGGCGTGCTCGCGCATGACGCGGCGCATGGCAATCATATCGGCATTTTGATCGTCGAAATCGGCGTCGGCATGGCGGTTGCCGCGGTGATGATGATTATCTTCTTTAGCTTCGCCCGGCGGCGCTGAAACGGACGGGCGGACCGCTACAATGGATATCCTCAGCCACGTCAATTATTGGGCCGCGATTGCGCTCGCAACAATCGGTATTTATGCCGTGGTGGCGCGCCACAATTTGATCAAAAAGCTGATCGGCCTCAGCCTGTTTCAGACGGCGGTGTTTCTGCTGTTCATCACCATCGGCAAGGTGACCGGCGGCACAGCGCCGATCCTGGATGACGCCTATAGCGTTTATTCCAACCCGCTACCGCATGTTTTGATTCTCACCGCCATCGTGGTTTCGGTCTCGACTCTGGCGGTCGGGCTGGCCCTCGCCATTGCCATCAAGCGCGAATATGGCACGGTCGAGGAAGACGAGATTCACGATGCGGATAGCGATCCGGGGCCGGGCAGCGCATGATCGCCAGCCATCTTCCTGTGTTGCAGGTCGCGCTACCGCTGATCGCGGCACCGCTCTGTGTACTTCTGCGCCGGCCCACCCTGGCCTGGGCCTTCGCCACCCTGGTGAGCTGGGCGCTGTTGGCGATGTCGATCTCGTTGCTGATCCGGGTCATGGCGGATGGTGTTATTTCCTACCATCTCGGCGGTTGGGCGCCGCCGTTCGGCATCGAATACCGCCTCGATGCGCTCAACTGCTTCGTGCTGTTGGTGATCTCTGCCGTCGCCGCCGTAGTCACGCCCTATATGCGCCAAAGTGTCGCCAGCGAGATCGCAGCACCTCGGCACAATCTGTTCTACGGCGTTTATCTGCTGGCATTAACCGGCTTGCTCGGCATCGCGGCAACCGGCGATGCGTTCAACATTTACGTCTTCATGGAAATTTCGTCGCTCGCCTCTTATGTGCTGATCGGCCTGGGGTCCTCACGCCGCGCCCGCGCCGCCGCCTTTCAATATCTGATCATGGGAACCATCGGCGCGACGTTCCTGCTGATCGGTATCGGCCTCCTCTACATGATGACCGGGACGCTCAATCTGGCCGATCTGTCGGTGCGTGTGGCCGAGGTGCCCGATATGCGGCCCATATATGCCGCCTTCGCGTTCATTACCGTCGGCGTGCTGATCAAGCTCGCACTCTTTCCGCTGCATATGTGGCTGCCCAACGCCTATACCGAGGCGCCCTCCGCCGTTTCTGCCTTTCTCGCTGCATCGGCGACCAAGGTTGGCGCCTATGTGCTGCTGCGCTTCGTCTTTACCCTATTTGGCCTGGAGTTTTCCTTCGAGCGCATGCCGCTGATGGAAATCCTCATGCCGCTGTCGCTGATCGCCATTCTGGTCGGCTCGGGCGTGGCGATATTCCAGCATGACCTGAAGCGCCTCTTCGCCTATTCCAGCATTGGCCAGATCGGCTATCTGGGGCTCGGCATCAGCTTCGCCTCGACCAGCGGGCTGACCGGCGCGATCGTGCATATCTTCAATCACGCGATGATGAAGGGCGGAATCTTCCTAGCGCTCGGCTGCATGATGTACCGCACCGGCTCAGTCGAAATCAGCGCCCTTCATGGCCTCGGCCGGCGCATGCCGTTCACCATGGCGGCGTTAATTATCGGCGGGTTGGGCTTGGTCGGCGTGCCGCTCACCTCCGGATTTGTCAGCAAATGGTATCTCGTACAAGCCGCACTTGAAGCCGACCTCTGGCCGGTCGCTGTCTTAATCCTGATGGGCTCGCTGGTGGCTCTGGTTTATGTCGGGCGGGTGATTGAAGCCGCCTATTTCCATCCGCCCCCGCCAGGTGCGCCGGCGATCCGAGAAGCGCCATTGCAGATGTTGATCCCAACCTGGATTCTGCTCGCCGCCTCGATCTATTTTGGCGTTCATACCGATATTACCGTCAGTATTGCTGAACGCGGGGCAGAGATGCTGTTGGGGCAAGCGCAATGAGCGGCGGCGCGCTCATTCTGCTGGCCCTGGCGATCCCCATCGGTGGCGCGGTTTTGCTTTCGGTTGTCGGACGCTTTGCCCACTTGCGTAACGAAACGTCATTGATAACGTCGTGCGGGCTGTTGGCCGCGGTGGCGGCGCTCGTGCCCGCGGTCATGGCCGGAGCCCGGCCGTCCATTAGCCTGTTCGAGTTCGCCCCCGGCCTCGAATTCGCATTCGAGGTCGAACCGCTCGGCATGCTGTTCGCGCTGCTCGCGTCATTCCTCTGGATTATCACCACGATCTATTCGATCAGTTATCTCGCCGCCAACGGCGAGGCGCATCGGACGCGGTTTCACGTCTGCTTTTCGCTCGCCCTAGCGAGCGTCATCGGCATCGCCTTTGCCGGCAACATGCTGACCCTGTTTTTTTTCTACGAGGCGCTCACTCTTTGCACCTATCCGCTTGTCGCCCATAGCGGCACCGAGGCGGCGCGCCGAGGCGCGCGGCGCTATCTGGCAATTCTCCTTTCGACCTCGATCATGCTGTTGTTGTTGGCAATCCTCTGGACGTGGGTGGCGGTTGGGACGCTTGATTTCCGCGCTGGCGGCATTCTCATGGGCGCCGTATCCGAGCCCGTCATGGCGGTCCTGTTGGTGCTTTACGTCTTTGGCGTCGGCAAAGCGGCGTTGATGCCGTTTCATGGCTGGCTGCCAGCGGCAATGGTGGCACCGGCGCCAGTTAGCGCCCTTCTGCATGCCGTCGCGGTGGTCAAGGCCGGGGTGTTTACCATCGTCAAAATTGCGCTCTATATCTTCGGCCTCGATGCGATACGCGATTTCGCCAGCGGCGAATGGCTGCTCTATGTTGCCGGCGCGACCATCTTGATCGCCTCGCTCCTGGCACTCCGCCAGGACAATTTGAAACACCGCCTCGCTTATTCGACCGTAAGCCAGCTTTCATACGTTGTGCTCGGTGTCGCCATGGCCAATGCCCATGCGGTGATGGGCGCCTCTTTGCACATCGCCATGCACGGTTTCGCCAAGATCACGCTTTTTTTCTGCGCCGGCGCGATCTACACGGCGACGAGAAAAACGCATATCAGCCAATTGGACGGCATCGGCCGGCGCATGCCGGTAACCATGGGCGCGTTCACGATAGGCGCGCTGGCGCTAATCGGCCTGCCGCCTTTCTCCGGCGCCTGGAGCAAATATTACCTCGTGCTCGGGTCGCTCGACGACCGCGAATATGGGGTGCTTGCCGTGCTGCTCATCAGTTCGCTCCTCAACGCGCTTTATTTTCTGCCCATTATTGCGCGTGCCTATTTCCCAATCGGTGGGCAGCCGCTCCCGGTCGCCGGCGGCATCACCGAAGCGCCGAAGTTACAATTGGTTGCGATCTCGATCACCGCGCTCGGTTCGGTGGCGCTATTTGCCTATCCGCAGTTCTTATTCAACCTGCTGCGGCCGCTGGTCGGGATGTGAGGATAGCGGCATGAGCGATAAAGCCTGGATCGAGAAACGCAAGAACGTGGTGCTGATGGTGCGCATCCTCCTCGCCGTCAGCATCGTCTTGCTGCTGCTCGACCTGGTGATCCACCGCCATGATTTGTTCAGTTGGGAGGGTTGGTTCGGTTTTTACGGCTTCTACGGCTTCGTCGCCTGCGTCGCGCTGGTGTTTGCGGCCAAGGTCCTGCGCAAATTGGTGATGCGCCCGGAAGATTATTATGATCGATAGCCTGCCGCCCTTCCTGATCTTCTTCGCCGGGGCGCTGCTGGTGGCGTTGGCGCCGGGCCGTCTGCGCCCGATCCTGACGCTGATGGTGCCGATCTTCGGCGGCTGGAACCTGTGGTATATCGCCGACGGCGGCGGCGGCCTGCAAGTGGCGTTGTTCGATACCCAACTTGAGTTGGTGCGCTCCGACAAACTGTCGCTGCTGTTCGGCATTCTGTTTCACCTCGCAACATTCCTCGCCTGTCTCTATGCCTTCCACCTCAAAGACCGGATGCAGCAGGTCGCGGCGTTGATCTATGCCGGCGGTGCGCTCGGCGCGGTGTTTGCCGGTGATTTGATTACGCTCTTCGTCGCCTGGGAAATCATGGCGGTGTCATCGGTATATTTGATTTGGGCGCGGCGCACACCGCGCGCCAGTGCGGCGGGCCTGCGCTATCTGACGATGCAAATATCCTCCGGCCTGCTGCTGCTCGCCGGTGCGCTCCTACATATATCTGAGACCGGTTCGCCAGCTTTCGGTCCAATGGGCTTGAGCTCACTCGCCGGTATTCTCATCTTCACCGCCTTCGGCATCAAATGCGCCTTTCCCTTGGTGCATAGCTGGCTCACCGACGCCTATCCGGAGGCGACGCCCACCGGCATGGTTTTCTTGAGCGCCTTTACCACCAAAGTCGCGGTCTACGGGCTGGCGCGCGGATACGCCGGCACCGAGGTACTGATCTATATCGGCACCGCCATGGCCATGTTCCCAATTTTCTTCGCCGTGATCGAAAATGATCTGCGCCGCGTGCTCGCCTTCAGCCTGATCAACCAGGTCGGCTTCATGGTGGTCGGCATCGGCATCGGCAGCCAATTGGCGATGAACGGCGCCATCAGCCATGCCTTCAACGACGTGCTGTTCAAGGGGCTATTGCTGATGTCGATGGGCGCGGTGCTGCATCAAACCGGCAAGATCAACGGCTCGGAACTGGGCGGCCTCTATAAGAGCATGCCGATTACCACCGGTCTCTGTATTGTCGGCGCGGCGTCGATTTCGGCGTTCCCGCTATTCTCGGGATTCGTCAGCAAATCGATGGTCATGGTGGCGGTGGCGGACGAAGGGCATTGGGTCGTCTGGCTGCTGTTGTTGTTTGCTTCCGCCGGCGTGTTTCATCATGCCGGCATCAAAATTCCCTATTTCGCGTTTTTCGCCCATGATTCCGGCATTCGCACCCGCGAGCCGCCGCTCAATATGCTGCTCGCAATGGGGTTGAGCGCGCTGCTGTGCATCGGCATCGGCGTCTTCCCGAGTGTGCTGTATGGTCTTTTGCCGTGGGATGTGGATTACGCACCGTACACGGCGGACCATGTGCTCACCCAACTGCAGTTGCTGTTTTTCTCGGCGCTGGCCTTCGCCTGGCTCAACCTGGCTAAGCTCTATCCGCCGGAACTGCCATCCGTCAATCTCGATGCCGATTGGCTCTACCGCCGCCTCGGCCTCGGCGCGGCGCGGCGCGGCGAACGCCTTTGGATAAAAGCCGAGCAAGGCAGCGCGCGCCTGGCAGCGCATGGCAGTGGCTTGTTGCAGCGCGCGGCGGCGCGTCATTACGGCCCGGCCAGCGTCCTCGCCCGCACCTGGAGCACCGGATTTGCCGCGCTCTGGATTGTTGTGCTGCTTGGTATCTGCCTGATCCTCTATTATCTCTAGATGATGCCGAACAGACGTCTATTCGCTTGTCTCCTGGTCGTGCTGACGCTGCTTGGCGGTTGCGCCGCGCCTTCCCTATGGCGCGCCGAACACTACCGCGACCACGCACTAACCGGCCGCATTTGGAATGTCGCCGAAGCCCGCTTCATCGAACGCGCGGAATTGTTTGCCGCCCTCGCACCGGCTCGCTTCATCCTGCTTGGTGAAACGCACGACAATCCGGATCACCATCTGCTGCAAGCCGATATCGTCACCGCTCTAGCGGATGCGGGCCGCCGCCCGGTGCTGGCCTTCGAGATGTTCGACATGTCGCAAGCTGCGGCTCTTAGCGCGCATTTAGCAAATTCGCCCGGCGATGCCGCGGGGATCGGCGCGGCGGTCGGTTGGGAAAAAGCCGGCTGGCCCGACTGGGCACTCTACCTGCCCATCGCCGAAGCGGGTTTGCACGCCGGCCTAGAATTGCGCGCTGCCAATATGACCCGAGCCGAAGTCCGCGTTCTGGCACAATCGGGCTTGGCCGGTACGGCGCCGGAGCTTGTCCAACGCCTGCAACTGGATCGCCCGATGCCGGCGGTGGATGAAGATAATTTGAATCAGGAGATCGATGCCGCGCATTGTGGCTACGCCAATAAAGAGATGATCGAGGCCATGGCCTACGCGCAATTCGCCCGCGATGCGCATTTGGCGCGCGAAATGAGCGCTGCCGGCGAGATCGATGGGGCTGTCTTAATCGCCGGCGCCGGCCATGCGCGCAGCGACCGCGCCGTCCCCTTCCATCTCCGCCGAATGGCGCCCGGCCGCGCCATCATCAGCCTCGCCTTTCTGGAAGTGAGCGCGGGCGAGGACGCCGCAGCCGCCTACGCCACGCCGTTCGGCGGCGAGGCTCTGCCGTTCGACTATGTCTGGTTCACGCCGCGCGTCGATATCCGCGATGCCTGCGAGCGCTTCGAAGAGCAGCTCAAGAAAATGCGCGGGGAATAGACCGGGCCGCACTATACTCGAAGGCTGGTACGCAACGTGCGAGGAAGCAAGCGATGTCCGAATGGGAACCCGGCGCCGATCCGTTTCCGCAAGACAAAGTCGAGAAAATCACAGACCTCACCTATGCCGGTGAGTTGAGTTTCGTGCGCCACGCCAAGGTGCATCTCGACAGGCCGCCCAATTCGCTATGGCAGCTGGCCGGGGATATCAGCGCAACCATGACCGTTCATCTCGAGAATGGCACGTCCTATTCCGTCACCGTCACCGCACCGCGCGGACTCTATACCGACCTTGCCTCGGTGCCGCAGGCGCTATGGTTCGTTGTCGGGCCGATCGGCAAGCATTTAGAAATCAGTATACTGCACGATTATCTCTACATGGCCTGGACCGATCACCGTGCGGCTGCCGCGCGCCAGGACTGGAGATTTGCCGACAAGATGTTTCTCACTGGTCTTAAGGAGTCAGGAGTCGGCTTACTCAAGCGCAACTTGATGTTCGCGGCGGTACATTCCGGTATCGGCTGGCGCGTGTTCAAAGCCAAATCCTACACGCTCAAGCAGCGCATGGACGACTGGCTGCCGCATCTCGATCCCGGCCACGACCGCGAGAGTTAAATGCCGGTCTATGGCCGGATGACGAACTAGTCGGAACCGGCTTCGGAGCGCGGCCAAACTTTTGGAAAGTCCGGAGAATTTCGCATCAATTCGCCGTCCGCTATTGCCGGGTCCTGGTGCGGAAATTCCGATGGCGGCACACGAACAGAATAGGTTGCATCATCGCCCAGGTAGCGGCCGACGATTGCCCTGCGCCTGGTCGTCGCCGTGAGATTCGCTTTGCCTTGGTGCAACAAGAGCGCTTGAAAAACAAGACAATCCCCAGGCTCGAGGGTCCACGATACGATGTCGTAAGCGTCACGTTCCTTATCGATATCCGGCGCCTTCTCGAATTTCTCGCCCTCAAAAGAACTGCCATCACGCATCTTGTCAAACGGCGCATACCACTTGCCCCAGCGATGTGAGCCGCGAACGAATTCGAGCATTGTATCTTCGGAAATTGGGTCCAACGGAACCCACATTGAACAAAACTGCTCGCCATTGACTGCCATATACGGTTGGTCTTGATGCCATGGCACACGGCTCTCGCGCGTGCCCGGCTCTTTCACGAACAGATGATCAAAAAACAGGTTGATCTGTGCCGCGCCCATAAGCTGCGCTGCGATCTCCGGGCCCGGCCCGTTGAGGGCGAATTCCCGGAATTCCGGAATCCGTTTGAACATGTAGAAATCATTGAAAAACAGTCCGGGATCTTCCAGTTTTGTGTAGACCTCGACGTGCGGGCCTGGAAAGACGAGGTCCTTTTCCACGGCGACGCGCAGCGTATCGATCCACTTAGCGTCGACGGCGCCGCGTAGTACGACCACACCATCGCGCCGGTAAGCCTCGATCTCGCTCTCGCCAATCAGGCGGTTCATAGCCATAGACTCCACTCTATCCCCCACATCACGCAAGTCGCGATAGCCCAGTGCTTCGTGCCGATTAAGTCGCGACTTGCCGGAGCTAGTCGCTAAGCAGCGCCGCGTCGCCGTCTGTCCCGTCTGCGCGGCTCATCGCAACATGTAGTTCTGCCCGAGGCAAACTTCGTCTGCCGGTTCGCAGGTCGCGAGTTCGCCATCAACGAACACGTCCCAGGAATTCGGGTCGACTCTGATCTCCGGACAGATGTCGTTGTGTAGCATGTCCTTCTTGCTCAATTTGGTGAAGCTACCGATGGGCAGCAACGGCTTGCTGGTCCCGAGCTTGCCCGGCACGTCGATGTCGAGCGCCCGCTGATGCACGAATACCGCACTCAGCGAGGCCGGCGCCCGGCCGCTTCCGCCGAACTGCGCGCGCTGCTTCACCGGCTCTGTCGCCCAATAGCTGCCCGCGCTGTCGCCGGTCGCGCCATGGGCAACGAAGCCACCCTTGATGGTCGCAACAGGCTTGATGCCGAAGAACGATGGCTTCCACGTCACCAGATCGGCCATCTTGCCGGGCTCAAGCGAGCCGACATATTTGTCGATGCCGAAAGCGCGCGCTGGGTTGATCGTGTATTTCGCGATGTAGCGCTTGATGCGCTCGTTGTCGGCGTCTCTGGATTTTTCTTCAGGCAGACGACCGCGTTGATCTCGCATCTTGCTCGCAAGTTGCCAGCAGCGCGAGATCACTTCGTTGATACGCCCCATGCCTTGACTGTCGGAACCGAACATGGCGATCGCGCCCATGTCGTGCAGCACATCTTCCGCCGCCATGGTGCCGGGACGCACGCGGCTTTCGGCAAACGCCACATCCTCCGGAAGGTCGTAGCGCAGGAGATGACACGACATCGTCATGTCGAGGCCTTCGTCGAAAGCGTTTTTGGTATAGGGGTTGGTCGGATTGGTCGATGAAGTCAGGCAGTTCAACTCGCCATTGCAGCGGATGATGTCGGGCGCATGGCCACCGCCACCGCCCTCAACGTGATACATATGGATCGTCCGTCCCGCGATCGCCGCGACGGTGCTTTCATAAAAGCCCGCTTCGTTCATCGTATCGGTATGGATTTGTACCGGGAAATCATAATCCTGAGAGGCCGTGAGACAGGCGTCGATGGTCGCCGGCATGGCGCCATAATCCTCGTGGATTTTGACGCCGATGATGCCGCCGTCCAGATGCTCGATGATGGTATTCGGGTCGTGCGATGAGCCGCGCCCTAGGAAGCCGAAATTCATCGGAAAACTTTCCGCCGCCTCGATCATGCGATGGGTGTTCCAGGGGCCGCCGCAGTCGATAGAAAAGAGCGGTCCCAACGCGCCGCCAATCATCGTCGTCAGCCCCGTAGCAATCGCATGGTCGCATTGCTCGGCCGAAAAAAAGTGGGTGTGGACGTCAATGCCGCCCGGCGTCACGATCAGTCCACCAGTTGGGTAATAGGTTGTGTTTGGCCCGCACACCATGTTGGGGTCAACACCGTCTTGGATATTAGGATTGCCGGCCTTGCCGATGCCGGCGATTTTGCCGTCGCGGATGCCGATGTCGGCCTTGATGATACCCAGCACCGGGTCGATGATCGTGGCGTTTTCCATCAGCATGTCGAGCGCACCGTCAGCGCGCGAGGTATGCGCGTCATAGGCCATGCCGTCGCGCATGGTGCGCCCCGCGCCGACCCAACATTCATCGCCATAGCTCGTGTGGTCGTGCTCGATCTCCGCATAGAGAGAAGAATCCCCCAAGCGGACTTTGTCGCCCTTGGTCGGCCCATAGAAAGAGGCATATTGCTCGCGTGTGATTTTTACCATTGTCCTATGCTCCTCTAAAGCCTTGTTGACGAGCGCGCTCCAGCGCTTGTTGTTTGACCTCTTCGGAGCGGATGGAGCCGTTGGTCAGATTGTTGAACCCCGTTACATTGCGCGCACCGGCAATCTCGACCAGCGCGACTTCCTTCTGCTGGCCCGGTTCGAAGCGCGCCGCCGTGCCCGACGGAATATCGAGGCGCATGCCGAACGCTGTCTCGCGATCAAATTCGAGCATCTTGTTGACCTCGAAGAAATGAAAATGGCTACCGATCTGGATCGGCCGGTCACCGGTGTTTGTTGCCTTGAGCGTGGCACTCCGCCGTCCCGCGTTGAGCTCTATTTCCTCGTCGGGAGTTACGATCTCGCCGGGCGGTCTGCGCTTCGGTTGCGCAATCTTACCGGGCCGGATCGGCTGATGCACGGTGATCAGCTTGGTGCCGTCCGGGAACATCGCTTCGATATGAAGCACCGGCATGAGATCATCAACTCCTGGGAGCACATCGTCCGTGGTGAGCAATTGAGAGCCCATGCCCATCGCATCTTTGAGCGATTTACCCTGCCGTGCGGCATACAGCAGCTCGTCACACACATAGGCGACGGCCTCCGGGTGACTCAGCTTGATGTCGCGCTTTATATGCTCGCGCGCCAGTTGGGCCGCCGCGAAGATCGTCAGCCGTTCGAGTTCGGTCGGTGTTAAATTCATTGTGTCCTCCCAAAAAAGATTGTCCCGTTTCGTTCGTTCAGGGAAAGGCGAATGCTTCGCCCATTGTGTCGCGACGTGGCGATCTCAGCCGCTGGCGAGTACGTGAAAAGCGTCGCCTGAAGCTATTTTTTCTTGGCCTGGCGCGATGCCGCGGCCACGGAAGAACGCGCCCAAGTCAGTATTTTCTTGCTGTCCTCGAGATCTACCGCCTGCACTTCGTAATATGGCATTTTGCCCGCCTTGGGCATGCCCGCAGCTTCGAAGGCCGGCAGATTTTCAGTGTCTCCTTTTAGCGCGACGATGCCCTTGGACGAAATCTTGGCGAACATGTCATCATCGAGAAAGATGCCATAACCGCCGAACATCGCTTTTGCCCGTGCCGGGCCGAGCGGCGCTATGGTCGCCAAGAATTTCTCCATCACCGCTTTTTTGTCCGTCACCCGTCTGATCCTCTGCGCAATCAGGTCAGCGCACCCAGGTTTCGGACCAGGCGAGGCACGACATGCCGCTTGGATGCCCGGCCATCATGTCGGGGTAGGTCTTTCCGGCAGCGGCGCGGCCCGCCACAGTCAGCGAAGCCGTTGCCGCCGGCGTCAGGCAGCTATAAACGCCCCACTCGCCAAGGCTCTCGCTGCCCGGCGATATGGCCAGCATGAAGGGCTCGCCCATATCGCTCCAGCGCATGACGATTTCACCCTCGGCTGAAGAGACAGTCTCGGTGAAGCTGGTGCCAATATCACCCGAATTGGAAAATTTGGCGGCAATGATCGGCAGATCTTTGTTGGCAAAGGTCTCCGGATGCAGGGTTTCCTCGATGATCTGGATAAAACGAGCGAAACCTTCATTGTCGCTATAGACGCGGATTTTCCCGTCCGTTACTTCGCTTTGCAGGAACAGCACATGGCCGGGTCCGGCCGGCGAAATCAAGCCGCGCCAATGGGCGCAGGTGGTGGTGTCTGCCCCGCCCTCCTCGGCGCACAGCCGTAAAAAGGAATTTTCGCCGGTAAAATGAACCTTATGTGACACGACCGCATCGCTCATGAGCTTTCTCCCCTGTTTAGAATGTTCTGAACATTCACCGTAAGGCATCTAGCGCGGCGACCGCAAGAAGCGGGTTGCTCCGCCGTCGGGCCGACAAGTAGCTTGCGGGATAGTTGGTAGGAGTAGGTCATCTTGAGCCAAGTAATCAACAGATCGATGACGCCGCGTGAGTGGGGCATGTTGATTGTCCTCTCTATGCTGTGGGGCGGCTCGTTCTATTTCGTCGGAATTGCGGTCATCGAGCTGCCGACCTTCACGATCGTATTTCTTCGTGTCGGTATCGCAGCACTGGGCCTACATGTGATCGTCCGGGTCATGGGCGAGCGCATGCCAACCGGCTTCGGAATCTGGCGCGCATTCTTCACCATGGGGTTTCTCAACAACATCATGCCGTTTTCGCTGATCGTTTGGGGTCAGAGTCACGTCGCGAGCGGCCTCGCCTCCATTTTACTGGCCACCACACCGTTGTTTACCGTCGTTGTCGCGCATTTCATGACTTCAGACGAGCGCCTGTCGGGGGGTCGGCTAGCGGGAATTGCGGTCGGCATTGTCGGCATCGTCATTTTGATCGGCAGCGACGCCGGCGAGGGATTTGAGTATTCTCTCCTCGCACATATCGCACTGCTCGGTGCGGCACTTTTCTACTCTTTCGGTGGGGTGTACGGGCGGCGCTTTCAACGCATGCACGTGACGCCGATTGTCACGGCCACCGGGCAGATCACAGCATCCAGCCTGATGTTGTTGCCGGTGGCACTGGTGGTCGACCGGCCCTGGGTCGTGGACATGCCGGGCGGCGGCACTTGGCTCGCCCTGGCCGGTCTGGCGCTGCTCTCCACTTCGCTCGCCTATATCCTCTATTTCCGTATCTTAGCGACGGCAGGCGCAACCAACCTGATGCTTGTGACCTTTCTCATACCGGTGAGCGCGATTATTCTCGGCGCGGCATTCTTAGCCGAACGCCTGCAAGTTAATCATTTTATCGGCATGGCGATCATCGGCATTGGCCTCGGCGCAATCGACGGACGACTTCTCAAACTGGCACTACGATTATGGAAGAGAGCTTGAGCACGAACGACAGCGGGCTGATCTGCGACTTCACCGGCGGCGCAGTTGGCCACCGCCAGCGCGCCGGCGGCGGTCGTGGACAAGCGTTGCCGCGCGCCGCTGGATTTACCAAGGGCCGCACGCCGTCGGTTGTGGACGCCACGGCTGGGCTTGGGCGCGATGCATATCTGCTCGCCTCGCTCGGTGCAGAGGTGACGCTGATAGAACGCTCGCCAGAAATTTACGCCCTGTTGCAGGACGGCCTGGCGCGCGCCGAGGCGGCCGGCGGAAAGGTCGCGGAAACCGTGGCCCGCATGACCCTTCTATTCGGTGACGCCCAAGCGCTGCTGCCGCAGTTGGCGCCCGAAATGGTGCTGGTCGATCCGATGCACCCGCCGCGCGGCAATACGGCGCTGGTAAAGAAGGAAATGCGCCTCTTGCGCGCCATTGTCGGCAGCGACCCGGACGCCGCAGATCTCATGCGGGTGGCTCTCACCGTCGCAACGAAAAGAGTGGTGCTAAAATACCCGCTGCGCGCCGAAGGGATGGCGGAATTGGCACCGCCATCACATCAAATTCGTGGAAAAACGACGCGCTACGACGTGTTTATGATCGGCTAATTCCCGCCGCAAGGCCGGGAATCCACGGGACGGTAGGCCGGTCACGGCCGGTGTCTGCAACTTCTTCGCGAGCGCCGGTGCGGTCCGCCTCATCACGCGCGGCAGAGATGATATCGGCAATAAAATCCGGAACATCGTCGGGCATTCTGTCGGGGATTTTGTCGAGCGGCAGGGCCTTTTTGTTTGGCGTGTGATGCCGGCACATCACGTCGAGATCGATAATCGCGGCCACTCCGCTCACCCTCTCGGTTTCCTTGAAGGCCAAATCCTGCATCGCCAAGCGGTTTAAAGCTTCTATCTCACGCGTACCAAAGGTGCGCCAAATCGATTCGACGAACGCCATGATGTTCTCGGGCAGATCATGGACAGAGACCTTGGGCGGCTCATGTTCAATGGCGCGATGTAAATTGGGCTCAAGCGGCCCGACTTCACTGACCACGAAAACTGAAGGCATCAGAGGTGCGCCGTCATGCTGGCCGGCATAGCGAGCCTGCGCCAAGTAAAGCAGGCGTTGCAGCTTGAGCGGTGAAACAAAGATGCCCTCAAATTCACCGCGCTGTAAAAACCAATGGGCGATATCGAATGTCGATGAAACGATCGGTGGTGTCATGTTCTCTGCTTGGATGCTATGAAGCGCGGGAGGTGGCGCATACGCTCAACATTGTGGGAAATTCGCCGTAAAGAAACTGTTAAGATTGTTAAGATCAATCGAAATTATCCCTGCCTAGCGGAGGCAACATGAAGTTAAGCGGCGAACATCTCATCCCGGCCAGTCAGCAAACCGTTTGGGAAGCACTGAACGATGCGGACATGTTGCGAGCCTGCCTGCCCGGCTGCGAGACGTTGGAAAAAATCTCCGACACTGAAATGACGGCCAAGATCACCACCAAGATTGGCCCGGTCAAAGCAACGTTCACCGGCGCTGTGACACTTTCCGATCTCGATCCGCCCAACGGATATAAGCTAAGTGGCGAAGGCCAGGGCGGCACCGCCGGTTTCGCTTCCGGCTCGGCCAGCGTCAATCTCAGCGAGCAGGATGGCGGCACGCTGTTGCGCTATGAGGTTGAGGCCAAGGTCGGCGGAAAATTGGCACAAATCGGGTCGCGCCTGATTGATTCCGTTACCAAGAAGTTGGCCGCACAATTCTTCACCTCCCTGGTGGAGAAACTGAGCCCCGGCGAAAAAACTGATACAGCGCCCGAAAGTGCTGAGAGCGCCGAGAGCGCGCCCGCCAGCGCCACGCCGGCAACTGCAGCCGCCGCCTCACCATCTAGGCGCGGCATTCCAACCCCGGCCTGGGTCGTCGGCATCATCGGCCTGGTAGCGGTGCTGATATTGTGGGCCGCCGGCGTTTTTTGAATTCATGACTTTGATCGGCATTCGCGGCGGTGGCGACAACGAGCAGGCGGATTTAGCGCGCCTGTTGTTGGGCGAATTGAAAGCGCGCGGCCAAAGCGTCTCGGTACTCGCCTATGCGGGTGCCTCGGCGGATATCGATATCCCCGGCAAGGACAGTTATGAGCATCGCCGCGCCGGCGCGCGTGAAGTGTTGGCGGTCTCGCGCTTGCGCTGGGCTTTGGTGCATGAAGCAGCGGAGGCGGATACCTACACCCGCCCGGCCCTGGATGAATTGTTAATTCGCCTCGTGCCGGTTGATTTCGTATTGGCGCTCGGCATCTCGGAAGACACCGGCATTACCCTCGACCTGGCAGACGGCAATGGCTCAGTGCAAACGACGCATGACGGCGGCCCGGCCAAGGTCTTTCGCCTTGACAGAACAGCACAAATCGCCGATTTCATCGTCAACTCACCGGTCGAAAAGCACCCCATCCCGTGACACTTCCGCTGCCCAAATCCGTTGACGAAACAGTCGAGATTCTTGCCGCCGGCAACTATGTTGCCGATCGCAATCTGGCAACGACACTCTATCTCTCACTCAGCATGCAGCGCCCGATTTTCCTCGAGGGTGAAGCCGGCGTCGGCAAGACCGAGCTGGCCAAGGTGGTGGCTGAGCAATTCGGTCGCAAACTTTTGCGCCTGCAATGCTATGAAGGTCTGGACGTCTCCTCGGCCGTCTATGAATGGAATTACGCCCGGCAAATGATCGAAATTCGGCTGTCCGAGGCGCTCGGCGACCGCGACCGGGACGCACTCGCGGAGGATATTTTCTCTGAACGCTTCCTGATCACGCGGCCGCTTCTGAAGGCTCTGGAGCCGACGCCCGGCGGCGCACCGGTCCTCTTGATTGACGAACTTGACCGCGCCGACGAGCCGTTCGAGGCATTTCTCCTGGAAGTCCTGGCTGACTACCAGATTACGATTCCGGAAATCGGCACCGTCAAGGCCGCCGAGCCGCCGATCGTTCTCATCACCTCGAACCGCACACGCGAAATTCACGACGCGCTCAAGCGCCGCTGCCTTTATCATTGGATTGACTATCCCGACGCCAAGCGCGAACAGGCGATTCTCACCACGCGCCTGCCGGCGGCAGACAAAAACCTCAGCCGCCAGGTGGTAGCCTTCGTGCAGGAGCTGCGCCGGGTAGACCTGTTTAAACTACCCGGCGTCGCCGAAAGTATCGATTGGCTGGCGGCGCTCACCGTCCTCGGTGAATCCACATTGAACGAGGATATTGTGCGCCGAACTTTGGGTGTGTTGCTCAAATATCAGGACGATATTGAGAAAATCGAAGGCGCAGAATTGCACCGCCTACTTGAAGTCGCTGCCTAACCAAAAACGACGTCAGTGCGCCCTTGCAGAGCGCCCGGCAAAGCTCTACATCTTGGCCATGCTATTATCCGAACCATCCCGGTCGATTGGCCGAATCAGGAGGGGCTGGCGTGATGACAACTGCACAAACCCAACATGAAGACATTCTTGCGACCGCGGCGGCATGGCGCGATTCTGGCCGCGAGGTTGGACTGGCAACCGTGATTGCCACCTGGGGCTCGTCGCCGCGCCCGGTCGGCAGCCAATTGGTGGTCGACGGCGACGGCCGCTTCGAAGGCTCGGTTTCGGGCGGATGTATCGAAGGCGCGGTGATTCAAACCGCCCAGTCGGTCATGCAAAGCGGCCAGCCAGAATTGCTCGAATTCGGCGTTTCCGACGAGCAGGCCTGGGAAGTTGGCCTCGCTTGTGGCGGCACGGTCCGGGTGTATGTTGAAAAGATTGACTAGCAAGTGAAGCGTGACACGCTCAAACAGTTGAATGCCGACCGGGCAGAAAACCGGCCTGTTGCGCTGGTCACAGAAACCGCATCCGGCGCGCAATGGCTAGTATATGGCGATGCCGTGTCGCCCGGAGCGGACCTGCCGCAAGACCCTGGCACGGACCTAGCACAAAAATTGGTGAGCGAAGCGCGCGCGGCGTTGGCCAACGACCGCAGCGCCACCTGCGACGTGGACGGCAAATCCTATTTCATCCAGGCTCACAATCCGCCACTTCGTCTCTATATCGTCGGCGCCGTACATATCACTCAAGCGCTCGCGCAGATGGCGAGCATCGCCGGTTATGCCGTAACGGTGATCGACCCGCGCCGCGCATTTGCCGAGCCCGAGAGGTTTCCCGGCATCGCGGTCTCCAATGGGTGGCCGGACGATGTTCTTGCCGCTGTCATGCCGGACCGGCGCACGGCCATCGTCACCCTGTCACACGACCCCAAGATCGATGATCCTGCCTTGGAAACGGTGCTGAGATCGGACGTGTTCTATATCGGCTCTCTCGGCAGCAAGCGCACGCACGGAAAGCGCCTGGCGCGGCTCGATGAGAAAGGCTTCAGTGCCGCCGAAACGGGGCGCATTCACGGGCCGGTTGGCCTCGATATCGGTGCCAAATCACCGGCGGAGATCGCTATTTCGATTATGGCCGAGATCACCCAGGCGCGACGCGCATCTCGCGAGAGCGCGCCGGCAACGGGCCGAGGTGCAGCGTGATATTCGGTGAAATTCCAATCGCCGACGCGGAGGGATTGATTCTCGCCCACAGCGTCCGCTTGGCTGGCGGCGCGTTCAAGAAAGGCCGTGTGCTCTCCACTGAGGATATTACGGTGCTGCAGGCAGGCGGTGTGGCTGCGGTCTCGGGCGCCCGGCTTGAAGCGGATGATGTGAGTGAAGACGCGGCCGCCTTGGCGCTCGCAAAAGCGATCGCCGGGCCGGAACTGGCGCTCGGCACCGCATTCACCGGGCGCTGCAACCTGTTCGCCACCGCGCGCGGGCTTATCGTTCCGGATCAAGAACGCATCGATCGCATCAACCTGGTCGACGAGGGCATGACGATCGGCACGCTGGCGCCCTATAGCCAGGTTGAATCGGGCCAGATGGTGGCCACGGTAAAAGTGATCCCTTTCGCGCTATCGCGCAGCATTGTCGAGACTTGCCTGTCTATCGCGCGCCAGGAAAGCCCGGTCATGCGCTTTGCACCATTTCGCGGCCGGCGCGTCGGATTTATTCAAACCCGCCTGCCGGGCACAAAGGAAAGTGTGCTCGATTCTACCACTGGCACCCTCCTCGGCAGGCTCATCATATTGGGCGGTGAGCTTGCGAGCGAGATTCGCTGTGCCCATTCCAGCGCCGAAATCGCCGAGGCGGTGGGCCGCCTCCGCACCCTCGGCTGCGATATGATCCTGATCGCCGGCGCCTCGGCGATCGTTGATCGGCGCGATATCATACCGAGCGGGATCGTTGCAGCAGGCGGTGAAATCGATCATTTCGGCATGCCCGTCGATCCCGGCAATCTTCTCCTCATCGCGCATCTCGGCGATATAGATGTGCTCGGCCTGCCGGGCTGCGCGCGATCCCTTAAATTGAACGGCTTCGACTGGGTATTGCGCCGCCGTTTCGCTGACATAGAAGTCAGCCGGCGCGATATCATGACCATGGGCGCCGGCGGATTGTTGATGGAAATTCCGAGCCGCCCACTGCCACGCGCCTTCGCCTCACCCAAGGACCCGAACGCTCGGGGGGACCAGGAGACGCATGAATCCGGCCCCACCAAGGTGGCGGCACTTGTCCTGGCGGCCGGCGAATCGCGCCGCATGGGGGCAATCAACAAGCTACTGGTCGAGGTCGATGGCTTGGCGATGGTGGCGCGCGCGGCCGATGCGGCGCTGCAAAGCGGCGCCGATCCGGTGATCGTCGTCACCGGCCATCAACATGAAAAAGTGGAAGCCGCGTTGGCCGGCCGGGCCGTCCAAATTCTGCACAATCCTGACTATGCCGAGGGCATGAGCACCTCCGTGCGCGCCGGTCTTGCCGCGCTTCCGGCGGATACCGGCGCTGCGGTGATTTGCCTCGGCGACATGCCGCATGTCGATTCAGGTCTCATCTCGCGCCTCATCGCCGGCTTCGACCCGGCACACGGCCAAGGAATCTGCGTTCCAACTTATAAAGGCAAGCGCGGCAATCCGGTGCTCTGGTCGTCCCGCTATTTCGGCCAAATGCAGCGCCTTGCAGGCGATGTCGGCGCGCGTCATCTTATTGGTGAACATAGCGACGACGTTCAGGAGATCGAATGCGGCGATGCCTCGGTCACATTCGACGTGGACACGCCCGAAGCGCTTGCATCTCTCATGGTACGAAGCTAGCGGAGGCTGCGGATGCCGCGCGATCCTATCCTCCTGACACCGGGCCCGCTCACCACGAGCGCGCGCACCAAGCAGGCGATGCTGCGCGATTGGGGCTCCAGGGACCAGAGCTTTATCGAATTGACGGCACGCCTCCGTCGCCGCTTGACTGCCTTGGCCGAGGCCGAATCCGAGCATGTCTGCGTGCCGATTGCCGGCAGTGGAACTTTCGCTGTCGAAGCCATGCTCGGCACCTTGGTTCCGCGCGACGGACGGGCGTTGGTGCTGGTAAACGGCGCGTATGGCCGGCGAATCGCGAATATACTGACCCATGCCGGGCGCCACTGCGAAATCCTCTCAGGTGCTGAAGACCAGCCGTTGGATGCCGCCGCGGCCGCTGCCTATTTGGACGCAGATAGCGCGATCAGCGATGTCGTCATGGTCCATTGCGAAACCACCAGCGGCGTCCTCAATCCACTGTCAGAGATCGCTGAAGCCGTATCCCGGCGCGGTAGGCGCTTGCTGGTGGATGCGATGAGCTCTTTCGGCGCTATTCCCATCAATGCCAAACAAATACCGTTTGATGGTCTCGCCGCGTCGGCCAACAAATGCCTGGAAAGTGTGCCCGGCGCGGCTTTCGTGCTGGCGCGACGCAGCCATTTGGAAGCGTGCGCAGGAACCTGCCACAGCATCAGTCTCGACTTAGAAGCGCAATGGCGCGGCTTCGAACAGAACGGACAATGGCGCTTCACGCCGCCAACGCAAATCGTCGCCGCGCTAGATAGCGCGCTCGACCAACTCGCGGCGGAAGGCGGCATCGGCGGGCGCTTCGCGCGCTATTGGGAAAATTGCCACACACTGGTCTCTGGCATGCGCGCGATGGGATTCGAAACCTTCCTGCCGGACGACATACAGGCGCCGATCATCGTGACGTTCCGCATACCACCGAATCCAGCCTTCGTTTTCACCGCTTTTTACGAAGGCTTGGCGCGCCACGGCTTCCTGATATACCCTGGAAAATTGACCAATGAACCCAGTTTTCGCATCGGATGCATCGGTGACGTCCGGGCCGAGGACATACAAAACTTGCTTGCGGCGATAACGTCAGTTCTCGACGAATTGGGCGTCGGCCCGATCGCCGGTTAATTTGGCAGCAGAGAATCAGCGCAAATGCCCAATAAATTTTTTGTCAGAAAAGCGCGCGTCAAAGTGCAATTGCAGATGTCGGACGGCATCTCGATGCAAGGCAATGTATTTATAAATATCGATGTGCGCGTTTCTGATCTTTTGAACGATTCCTCGGTGACATTCATGCCCTTTGAATCCGAAGACGGCAGCACGCATCTGCTCAACAAGTTCGAAATCCTGCGCCTCACGCCGCTCAGCCACAAAAGATAGCCGGCAGCACGATTGGACGGCAGAATGTTTGAATCTATTGATCTAGATCAAAGCGCTGGTGACACGGTTCTATAGGATGGACAGCGTTGTGGACGGTGTGATTTTAAGCAGATCGATTCGGGATCCATCGCGACTGGTTCCTTCCCTGCGCTGAACCATCACTCCTCCTTCGCGACCCGAACCCCTTCCCGGGCGCCGCCCACAACACCCCTTTTGCGGGCGTCGAAGGCCAAGCGGCCACTCCAAGCAAACGCTGTCGACCGGACCTACGGCGACGCAACAGTAAGCGAGCGCCTACTGGCCGCTGCAAATGGCGTACGCCGGACATGGCAACGGGCGAAGACGCCGTCACACCGTCCGGTTGTCGTCAGTGCTGGGTGGGGTCAGTCTTGCACCGAGTCTGAATCGCCCGTATCGGAGTCATCCCGGGCCGCGTCTCCCTCACCAGACTCGACGGCATTTTCGTCCCCGCCGTCTGGCACAGGTTTACGCTCAGCTCGAGCCGCCGTCCGCGCGGCCTTTTTTTCGGCCTTTTGGCGTTCGCGCTCGATTCGTTCAAATCGATAGTTGGGTTTTCGGGGCAACGAAAATTCCCCTCATTGTCTAAGTAAAGTTTTGAGCGGCAAGCCGCCCTTCACCCGAATTAGTCTATGAGCGACAGGTTTTCAGCAGCCATTTTTCCATCGCGACCCGAAACCAGCTCGAACGACACGCGCTGGCCTTCCGACAGACCGGGCAAACCAGAACGTTCGACAGCGCTGATATGCACGAACGCATCTTTCGAACCATCTTCCGGCTCGATGAAGCCAAACCCTTTTGTCGGGTTGAACCATTTAACAGTACCATTAGCCATAACATTTTCCTTTTAGGACGAGAGAATGGGAACTCCACCTCATGGAGGTTCCCGTGTCAACAACCACAATGTCGGGGAAGTAACTTAGTTAACCGCCTTAACGGTGATCACAAGTGCAACAACGACAGTGCAACGTCGAGTGACAATACGCACAGACGAGTAATATTCAAGATTAATTCTACGAAATCAGCACCTCCCTACTTGAGGGAGGCGGAGTGCCCCTGCGCGAATGGCCAGTATATCAGGTGCCTAGATCGCTAGGTCCGCTGACGGCAGGCCGAGCAGCACCCGCCCATGATTGGATGCATTCACATCTAAATTCTGGGTGATGTGGCCGCGCATGCAGTTGGCGTCCCGCATGGCGCGCGAAATCGGATTGCGGTCATACAGGCCGGCGCCGCCCGAAACCTGATATAAGAGATCAACCGCTTGGGCCGAGAGCACGCCCCCCATACACGCCTTGGCGCGAAGTTCGGTCTTCAATTCCATCGGCGCCACTTCGCATTTTTCGGCCACCGCCATGCCAAGATCGCAGCAATTATGCAGCAGCAACCGTGCCGTCTCGACCGCGGTATGCGCCTCCCCAACTTTGGCTTGTACTGTGGAATAATCGGCGATGCTCTTGCCCGACATGCGGGTCACCCGAGTGCGGCCCTCTTCGATATATCTATCAAGGGTCGCCTGCGCTAAACCGAGCGCCGCTGCGCTCTGATTAATCGAAAACATCGCGAATGCCGGCAGCTTGTAGGTCGCCTCGGGGTTGATCGCACAGCCCGGCGCGTTGCCGCCGCCTTTGGTTTCGTTGATCGGCAAGGTGCGCGCCGCCGGCACAAATATATCGTCGATGGCAACGTCGGTGCTGCCGGTGCCGCGCAATCCCGCCGATTGCCAAGTATCAAGGATTGTATAGTCGGCAAACGGCACGGCATGCATCTGAGCGATCGGCGGGCCGTCGCCGTTCTCGGCAAGGGCCGCGGCAATAAACCAATCCGCGCCGTAAATGCCACTGGCGAACGGCCATTGTCCGCTCAGGCGCCAGCCACCATCGACTTTGCGCGCTTTGCCGCAGCCCGGAATCAACACACCGGCGACCAGGGCGTCAGGCATCGGGCCCCAAATTTCGTCCTGTCCTTCAGGCGGCCAATAGCCGAGTAAGCAATTATGCGAGCAATATTGTGTCAGGCACCAACCGGCGGCACAGCAAGCTTGAGAAATGGTATCGATGATATCGACCATGCCGGAAAAATGCCCCGCGGTCCCGCCGTGGCGGCCTGGCTGCAAAATACGGTGAAGTCCAGCCGCTCGCATGGCCGCAATTGTCTCATCGGAGAGACGGCGGGCCTCCTCGGTTTCCTGCGAGCGCGCACGGACTGTGTCGAACAAATCCTGCGCCCGTGACAGAAGCGTGGCACGGCTCGGTATCGTTGCGGACGGGGTTGTTGGTACGTTCATAAGTCACCAGCTTAGCGTCTCACTTGCGCCACCGCTATGCGCAATCTATCGAGCGGAATCCGTCACGACGCGTGTGGCTCATTGCCAAACAAGCATATGCCGAGCATAAGCCCGCTCAGGCTTTTGCCGTGAATATCGAGCGCCGAGGTTTGGGTGACGCTGCCGCCGCGAATATTCTCGACAACAAAATTCATCGCTCGCAGCTGGGCCAGTTCAAAGCGCCGCACCGGGCCTTTCGCGACCGGGGCAAATGCCGCTAAAACGCGCGCTTCGGTCAGCTCACGGAGCAGCCGCTCATAGCCCGCGTCATCATGCGCGGTCACCGAAATGTTGACCCAGCTGCCCTTATCGCCGGCGCGGGCATGGGCGAGATCGCGCACCGTCACACTCATGGTGCAGTGACCAACTCGACCCGGGTAGGCACCAATTCGCGCGGCAGCAGCACGGATTGAACGGCAAGAATCTCGCGCACATTGGCGAAATCCCCGGCGCCGCCCGCCGGGCCATTGGTATAGAGTGCTGAAACCTCCCAACCCACCGCCTCTGCGGCTTCGCGGAGCACTGTTCTGCCCGCTACCCGCAGGCGCACCTCGTAAGGCTCCGGCCGGCCGTCAGCGGGCCCGTGAAGACTATCAAGCCCAATCAAATCGATGCGCAGATCGTCAAATGTGAAACCGCGCAACGCGAGCCTCTCTTTCACGATTTCGCCGGCGAGACGCGCGCGAGCCACGGCGTTCGGTCCACCGTAGGACAGCTCGCCCTCGCCGAGAAAGCCGTCGAAATAGCCGACGCTCACCTTGTAGGTCGGTGTGCGCGGCCGGGCGCGCGCACCAGCGACCCGGACCCGATCACGGGCAATTTCGGTGAGGCTGATGCCGCTCATGTTGAGCACGCAGTCAGGCGTAATATAGGCCGATGGATCATTGACCTCGTAGAGCAGTTGCTCGGTACAGGTTTGGCAGTCCACTCGACCACCGGCCTCCGCCACCTTGCTGATCACGACGTCACCATCGGCGCTGACGTCGGCGAAGGGGAAGCCGAGCCGAGCCAGCGCCGGCACGTCTTTCACGCCCGGATCGGCAAAATAACCGCCGGTCACCTGTCCTGCGCATTCAAGGAGATGTCCGGCTGCGGTGGCTTGCGCGAGCTTGGCATAATCGTCGTAAGACCAACCAAAAGCGTGCATCAGCGGGGCAACAAATAAGGATGGATCGGCAACCCGGCCGGTGATGACAACAAGTGCATCGCTCGCCAGTGCCTCGACAATCGCATCGGCGCCGAGATAGGCATTGGCCGAGGCCATGCGCGGCAGGATGCTCTCAAGCGGCTCACCGGTCTCCAGCAAGATCAATTCTGGACGATTTGACAGCACAGCCTGGACGTCGTCGCCGAGCAGCACCGCACAGGAGAAATCAGCGAGATCGAGCTCCGCTGCGATGCCGCAGGCAGCGCGCGCTGCGGCCATAGGGGCAGCCGCGCCCATATTGGTTACAACCCGAATGGCTTTCGCCGCGCAGCCCGGCAACACAGCGCGAAAGCGCGCCTCCAGCTTGGGGCTGTATCCCGGACCATCGCCGCGGCGGAGCGCCAGGGTTTCGCGCGCGATGGTACGTTCAGCCAGGCATTCGAAGGCAAGCACGTCGATATCGCCGCGCTCGACCAATTCGACAGCAGGCTCCCAACGATCGCCGGCGAAACCCGCGCCGGAACCAATACGAAGTTTTTCCCGAGCCATCCGTTGTAGCCTAGGTCAAGAACGCGTCGACTAGCGCGTTGAACTTGGTCGGATTCTCGTAGCACATGAAATGTGAGCCGCCTTCGTCTGCCGGGAAAATTTCGACCTGTGCACCGGGAATCTGGTCGGCGATCCAGATTTGCGATTCTGCGGAAAAGATACTCTCTTCTGCGCCGACAACGAGCGTCGGCAGGCGGATCGTTTTGATTACATCGCGCCAATCGAGCGAACAGTGATTGTACAGCAGGTCCGCCGCATGGCGGCGCGGCAGCTTGATAATCTCGCTCGCGAAGTACAACAGCTCGTCGGCGGGAATCTTGGGAGAGAACAGCCGCGCAACCAGCGGCGCCGTTTGCTCTGCCGTCTCGGCGCCGAGCACATCGAGATAGAATTCGGCCAGCGCCGGCAGATCTGGCAACAGGCAACCATAGGTAACGATGTCCTCTGGCGACCAATCGGGTTTGGCGGTGACCGAGGGCGCCTGATCGACGAATACCATACGTCCGAGGCGGTAATCGCCGAAGAGGTCATGATAGCTCCAGATGATCGAGGAGCCGATGGAATGCCCCATCAGGTCGACGTCCGACAAATCAAGCGCTTCGATCACGGCGCGGAGATCGGCGGCCAGACGGCTTACCCGGTAGCCATTGTCTGGCGTGCTCGATTCTCCATGGCCACGCATGTCGAGCGAGATCACCCGCCGATTATGCGAAAGGCCGTGCAATTGATGCTGATACCACCCGCCGGTCAGTGACCAGGAGGGAATGATGATTAGCGGTTTGCCCTCGCCCGCTTCGACATAATGCAGCGAAATGCCGCCTTCGATTTCAACGGTGCGGTCGATGAGTTGCTGAGACATTCGCGTTTCTCCCGGATGGTAGGTGCACAAATTCATGTGCCGAGGGAGATTATCGTTTGGCGCCCTGCGACGGCAAGTCGCCCTGTCGATTGTCCGCTCTCCGGGTGGAAGCTATGATGCGCGCCAATGCCAAGCCAACAGAGGAAGAGGGATATGAACAACAAAACGGACGCGAGCAAGAACGTCGCCTTTGTGGGTCTCGGAGTCATGGGATACCCGATGGCGGGACATCTAGCGAATGCCGGCCACAGCGTCGCCGTTTACAACCGTACTCGGGCGCGCGCCGATAAATGGGCCGGCGAATATAGCGGACGCATTGCCGACACGCCTGCGGCGGCGGCAAAGGGCGCCGAGTTGGTGTTTGCATGCGTTGGTGCGGATGACGATCTCAGAGAAATCCTCTATGGCGACGATGGCGTATTGGCCGGCATGTCGGACGGCGCCATCTTTATCGACCACACTACCGATTCCGCCGTCGTCGCGCGCGAGGCCGATGAAGCGGCGCGCGCACAAGGCTTCGGCTTTCTCGACGCACCGGTTTCAGGTGGTCAGGCCGGCGCCGTGAACGGCGCGCTCACCGTGATGGTGGGCGGTTCGGAACAAAGCTTCGCCGCTGCGGAACCGGTGATGCAGTGCTATTCGCGCAACGTCACCCATATGGGTGCAGCGGGCAACGGCCAGCTCACCAAAATGGTGAACCAGCTGTGCATCGCCGGCGTGGTTCAGGGCCTGGCCGAAGGGATCAACTTCGCCCAGCGTGCGGGGCTCGATGGCGAGCGCGTGCTCGAAGTCATCTCCAAGGGCGCGGCGCAATCTTGGCAAATGGAAAATCGCGGCTCGACCATGCTCAAGGGCGAATTTGAATTCGGCTTCGCCGCCGATTGGATGCGCAAGGATTTGGGTCTTTGTTTCGAAGAAGCAAAAAAGAACGGCGCACTCCTGCCGATGGCCATGCTGGTCGATCAGTTTTACGCCCATGTCCAGCAACGCGGCGGCGGCCGCTGGGACACCTCCAGCCTGATTCATCTGCTTCAGAATATGTAACGCGCGCGGCTGACGGACCCCTACGAATTTAACAAACTGCGCCGCGCCAGATTACGCATCAATACGGTGAGATCGAATTCCCAGGGCGGCACCTGATCGCAACGCGTGACGGTCTTGACCAACGCGCCGAGCTTGGCGCTTGAGGTCGTCACCGCGTCGCTGTCATGATGCGTGAAGCCTCACCCGCCTCGCAGCGCGCGCGGCAGAGACCGCGAATACGCGTCAACCGGCGTCGGCGATTCTGTCGCCGCTGTTGCCGTCGAACAAATGGCAATTCATCGGTTCGACCCACAGGCGGACCGGTTTGCCGAGTTCAAATTCCGGCTGTCCTGCGACTTGCACCTTGAGGATTTTATCGCCGATGATGATGTCGACGATGGTGAACGCGCCGAGAGGTTCGACCTCGTACACCTTGGCCTCGATGCCGTCCTGATCGGCGCCACGGATTTCGATATCCTCGGGACGCACGGCAAGGCTGGCCGGGCCGCGATAGCTCACGCCCGCAAACGGCAGCATGATGTTTTGCTCTACCGCCCGAAAAGCGCCGCCCTCGACTTGACCTTCAACAAAGTTCATCGGCGGCGAGCCGATTAGCTCGGCGACGTAGCGGCTATTTGGCAAATTGTAGATTTCCGCTGGCGCGCCGACCTGACGAACCCGCCCGCCTTCGAAAATTGCCATCCTGTCGGCGACCGACATGGCCTCTTCCTGATCATGAGTTACATAGACAAGGGTATGGTTTTGCTCACGTTGCAGGCGCTTCAGTTCGACCCGCATTTCCTCGCGCAAACGCGCATCCAGTGCCGCAATGGGCTCGTCCATAAGAAAGGCACCCGGATCGCGAACCAAGGCGCGGCCGATCGCCACGCGCTGGCGCTCGCCGCCGCTCAAATGCGCCGGTAGCTTGTTCAGGAGCGGCGTGATGTGCAGGGTCTCCGCCACCTGTTTGATGCGCGCCTCAATCAGCGATTTTTCCATTTTGCGTTCGGTTAAGGGAAAAGCGAGATTCTTCCGCGTCGTCATATGTGGGAAAAGCGCCAGATTCTGAAATACCATGGCCAGATTTCGGTCCTTGGGCGGCTGATCGGTGACGTCTACGCCGCCGATACGCACCTGGCCCGAATCCGGCGCAACGAGGCCGAGCAGCAGCCTTAAAATGGTGGTTTTGCCGCAGCTTGGCGGGCCGAAAATGCAGAAAAATTCATTGTCGGCAATCTTGAGGTCGATGTCGGCGACGGCCACAGTGTTGCCGTAGGACTTGCTGACGCCACAAAGTTCTAGGCTTGCCATAGCGCTATTCCAAACCTATCGCGACGCGCGATTCGGCATCAAAAATATGGCAACGTCCCTTGGGAAAGATCGCCTTGACGATGGCGCCGAGTTCGATCGGATATTGCTTATCCTTGGCCACCTTGATGTGGTGATCGCCGGCGGAAAGATGAACCACCGTGCGCGGCCCAATGGGCTCGACGAAAGTCACTTCCATGTCGAGGCCGGGGCGCCCGACTTCGCGCGGCTGAATGTCGATGTCCTCGGGTCGCATGCCAAAGATAATTTCGGCTTTGGACGCGCTTTTGCAGCGCCGGAGGAGTTCGCCGTCCTCGATGGTCGAGGACCTAGCGGCGCCAAAATCTAGGCCATAGGTGCCATCCGCGCCGGTTAATTTGCACGACAGCAGATTCATGCTCGGGCTGCCCATGAAGTTGGCGACAAACGTGTTGCGCGGCTTGTTATAGACCTCGTTCGGCGTGCCATACTGTTGCAGCAGGCCGAGATCCATCACTGCGATCCGATCTGCCAGGCTCATCGCCTCGATCTGGTCATGGGTGACATAGACCATGGTTTGCTGGAACTCATGCTGGAGATGCTTCAACTCGGTGCGCATGAAGGCGCGAAACGCCGCATCGAGATTGCTCAACGGTTCATCCAACAAGAAAATCTCTGGCTCCGTCACGGCCGAGCGGCCGATCGCCACTTTTTGTAATTCGTTGACGCTGAGCTTACTGGTACGCCAATCGAGGCGGTCGTTGAGGCGCATCAAATCGGCCATGTTTTGCACCCGGCGTTCGATTTCGCTCTTCTCGACGCCGCGTACTTTGAGACCGAATTCCAAATTCTTCCGCACTGTCATATGGGTGAAGATGGCGTAATTTTGAAAAACAAATCCGACATCCCGCTTGTTGGCGGGAATCATCCGCATGTCCTTGCCACCGAACAGAATCGAACCGCTAGTCGGCATTTCAATTCCGGCGATCATGTTCATGGTCGTCGTTTTGCCGCAGCCGGAAGGCCCCAGAAGGGCGACAAATTCCTTGTCGCGGATCTCGAGATTAAGTTCATTCACGGCCAGCAATTCGCCGAATTTCTTGGTCAGGCCGGTAATCTCGATAGAGGCCATGTCTCAGGCCTCCGCTTTCTTCTGCGCCGCCTGCATGCGATTGATACCGACCACGGCGATCAAACTGAGGCAAATCAGGATAAAGAGTCCAATCGACGCCACGTAGGACCATTCGAGATCCTTAAAAGTGAGATCGAGAATGTAGACGGAGATCGACTTAGTGGCGACGCCAGGACCGCCGCCTGTCATGACGTAAAGAATGTCAAAAATCTTGAAGCATTCTACGGTGCGAATCACTAGGGCAATGATCATGACCGTTTTCATGCGCGGCAGCACAATACGCCAAAAGCGATGCCATGAATTAGCGCCGAGCAGCGTCGCCGCTTTCATTTGATCCTCCGGCACACCGACCATGCCGGCGAGCAGAATCAGGAACATCAGTGGCGTCCATTGCCAGATGTCGGCAACCATCACTGACAGCATTGCCAGATCGGGGTCGGCGAGCCACAGCGTCTCCACCTTGGTTCCAGAAATACTGCTGAGGATGCCGTTGATCGGCCCCGTACTCTGAAACAGCATGAAGAACATGTAGCCGGCGACGGCGGGCACGATCATCATCGGCATCAGCATGATCGAATAGAAGATGCGTTTGCCGGGGAATTTTTCGGCGAACAACATGGCCAGACCGAGACCGAGCAGAAATTCAACCGGCACCACGACAACAACAATTAGAAAGGTGCGGCCAAGCGATTCCCAAAATTTCGAATCATCGAAAATCTCAATGTAATTGCCGAACCAGTTCATTGATTCATAGGCGTAGTACCAAGGCACGCCATCGAGCGGCCCCCACCAGCTGAAGCTGACATAGAGCTGCATACAGAGCGGAAAGGCGACGATAAACAACAGCAGAAGCTGGGCAGGCAAGGTCATGAAAAGACCGAGCCGTTTGCCTTCACGCTCGAGCGGTGTGAGCGCCGGCTTGTTCTTGCGGCCAGACTTGGCGGGCCGCGGCGATAATCCGGGCGGGGCGATGACGGCAGTATCCGTCATTGCTTGAGCGCCCCGAAGGTGAGGCCGCGCACCAGGTATTTCTGAATGGCGATGCCGAATATCACCGGCGGCAAGGCCGCGATCAGGCCGAGCGCCGCCTTGGCGCCGTACATCTGCCCCGACATCGCCGAAGACAGCGAATTCATATAGACCGGAATCGTCACCCAATCCTTGCGCGTCAACAGCAGCGCTATGACATAGTCGCTCCAATTTAGGATAAAGACGAACAGCGCCGTACTGGCCAGCGCCGCCTTGACCATCGGCAACGTCACCTTCCAAAACACCCGGAACCAGCTACAGCCTTCGACCAGCGCGGCCTCTTCGATCTCACGCGGTACTTCGTCGAAGAATGTTTTCATCAGCCAAAAGGCGAACGGCAACGTGACGATGCCATAGATCAGCGAGAGGCCCCACCAGGTGTCCATGGCACCCAAGAAGGCCCACATGATCATCACCGGAATCATCACCGCGAGCGGTGGGAACAAGCGTAATTGCAAGACGCCAAGCGGCAAATTGCCGCCCACCTTGAAGCGAGAGACGGCATACGCGCCGAATGTTCCAGCCACCACCGCGATTATCGTGCCCAACAACGCGGTGACAAGGCTGGCTAATATCGGCTTGCCGGCCGTGCGCTCATGGGAAATCGAAACCGCGTCGGTATGACCGGTAAAGATATATTCGAAATTGCCCCAGGTTTCCTCATGCGGCAACCAGTGCAATTCCGACGCGCTGGTCACCCATTCGGTATGCGGCTTGGAC
>JAQBTG010000026.1 GCA_027624955.1 Pseudomonadota bacterium | reverse complement strand
GTCAGAAGAAGAATGGGTGCGAGGAGAGTAGTGAGTGATTTCATCATCCCCCTCATCTTTCCAATGCGCGATAGACGCTTGCCTGCGAAGGTTACGTAGGCGGCTAAAATCTAGACGTTAGTTACATAACAGTCACGCCAATTGTCGGTGACAGAAATGCAGCACGCGCCAATATGGCTAAGCTATGGGTTCAATTCCTGGGGTCGCCACTCATGAACGCCAACAACTGAGGCCACCGACCTTCCAGATATTGATCAAAGCTCTCCTTGCTTATCCGCCTTGGTCTGCGCCCACGGTAGTCCAGTTGGCCACTTTCCATCATTTGATAGACGCGCCTCTCGGTCACATCCAACAATTTGGCCACCTCGGCAGCACGCATAAATTCAGACATTTCCAAGAACCCGCTTGATGTATGGCAGTGTCTCTAGGGCAGCCTTAGGATTTAACTCCACGAATCGATCCAATGGTCTTTCATCTTTCGCGACCCTATCTGCTCTGGCCGGACCGGCGTTATAGGCAACCAGCGCCAAGTCAGCATCACCATGATAACGGTGGAGCATCGCAGACAAATATTCTGACCCGAGGCGGCGGTTGATTTCAGGATTCTTCAACTGAGCCACCACTTCATCATCAGTTCCTTCCAACCCAATCACGCCAAAGCCGGGGTCGCGGGCAGTACTTGGCAGAATCTGGAGCAAGCCAACGGCGCCGGCCTCACTCACAGCGTTGGGATCACCGCCGCTTTCGGCAGCAATTACAGCATTAATAAATTCGTCTGATGCATGCCATCTGCCTGTTTCGTCAGCTACCGCCGCCCGCTCCCTTCGCTCCTCCGCTATTTGTGCTTCTGCTAAGAGTTCGGTGGGCGTCATCACAGGCTCTGCGGGGCCAACATCGGCAGTGATTTCTTCCGGCGGTGCCGGTGGCTCAGTTGCTGCGAGTGCTTTCAACTCGTTGTGGAGTTTTTCCAACTCGACCAGGCCAACATCCCTCGCCTTTACCCTGGGTGCCCCGTTGCGCAGACCAAGACCCTCGATAGCTTTGTTCGAAAAAATATATTCACCATCATCAAGCCACACGGGTATAAGGTTTTCTCCATTAACAGCTGCAAACCCTTGGTCCACACCATTTCCCGGAGCTACGATCACATTTCCTGACCGTCGCGCCCGCAGACCACCAGGCTTCATTCGTCCGGCAGCAGCGTCATCACCGAATGTTGCAGCAACACCATCCGCCATCCGTATTAGGTTAGGATTGTCTGTCTCAGCGACCATTTCCCTCAGAGAGGCACGGACATCTTCGATCTTCATTCCGGCAGTATCCACCTCAACGCCATCTACGGCTGCCTCAGCCAAGAGCCTTATTCGCCGGCGCTCTATCACTCGCCTTAATTCCTCAGCTTCCTTCTCGCTTATCGCTGTACCCAGCATCTGTTCTAGCAGTCGTAATGCCGGTGCGATCCCTTCATCCCGCTGGATTAATCGTTTGATAGTTGCTTCCACTTCGCCGGTCTTCATTTGCTGCCCTCCTAAATCACACTAAATATATGTGAATTATAGAGGTGCAATGCCAGCGATGGAAATTTCTTCACAAGGAAAAAAGTTGCTCAAACACTGGGAGTTCAATCTATACATAGATGGAATAGCGCGATGGATTTTTCCGCTCCCCCCCCCTTCAGCTTCGGACCAATCCCGTACCAAATTTTCAAGAAAACAACTCTTTTAATGCATTGACCGGGAATCCCGAAAGGGCGAGAATTACCACAGTAAGCAACGGTTTTGATGAGTCAGGGCGCTTAGCTCAGTGGGAGAGCACCGTCTTCACACGGCGGGGGTCACTGGTTCAAATCCAGTAGCGCCCACCACTTATTTCAAGGACTTAGGTGGAAACCCGAAAAAGATTATTGAGCCAAGTGGTTCATTAATCGCGCGTGTTATTCGCGCCCCTGCCCAAAGCTGTCCGCATCCTTTGACAGGAATTTGAGCTCTCCCGCAGTGTCGATCCTGCCCAGCACCTGATTGCGGTGGGGAAAACGGCCGAAGCGGGCAACGATATTCCGGTGGCGGGTCCAGCCTTCAATGGCGCGTTGAATATAGGGTTGCCACACTTGCTCTGATGTCTGCTCCAGTTCATGCAGCAGGGCTAAGCCTCTATCCTGTTGTTGGACGTCCTCGGCATGGTGAAATGGATGGTAGAGCCAAATCCGCGCGACAGGGTGAAGCTCATGATCCATTTCCTGTTCGATGGCTTTTTCGACAATCCTATAAGCAGAAGAATCGCCGATATAGGCGTCCGGCGTATGGCGATAGAGATTACGGGTGAATTGATCAAGCACGATCACAAGAACCAACGCGCCGGTCGCCGTCCTCTCCCAGTCGCTGAGCCCACCTGCGCAAGCAAGGGGTAGGTGCTCGCCAAACCGGACGCGAATCTCTTCGTCGACCGCCGCGCCGGCGCGGTACCACCAATCCAACCGCGCGAGTGCGGCCTCGGGTCCCTCAAGGCTTGGCCCAAGCCAAAACGCAACGATTTCGGAGGCTAATTCGCTAGTCAACGACGATACCGGACATGATCCATTTTCCGCCTAGCGGCTGCCGCCAATCGGAGAGAACGCCGCCGGAATCAGAATTTTGCTTTCCTGCGACGCGATCATGGGGACAACCATTTGGATGTATGTGCGCCAGCCAGAATCCTCAAACAATTTTTTGCGTCTGATGGCCCGATCATCGAGAGACTCATAGCCCCACATATGTACGATCTGGTTGAGCGGCCCGATATCGGTGAAGAAATAACCAACCAAATTGCCGAGAATCGGGCGCTGTATCTCCAGCCCTTCTTTTTCGTAGGTATCCAAATATTTCAGATGCTGACCTGGATGCAGGGTGTAGGTGCGCTGTTCAACAATCATAATTCTTCTCCCATGTTAAAGATGCTGTGCCGCTTCACGATTTCTGGCACCAAAATTGGTACATGCCGGCGAAGGTGTCGGGATTTTCCAGTTCGAATTCATGCCACAGCGATAGCGAGGCCGGCGCGCCACGGTCGGGATGCAATTGCTTGAACCGGCCGAGGGTTCTGCGGTTATCAAACTCGAATCCGAGGAAGATGAGTTCAAGCGACTCCAGCGTCGTCGCGATCTCCAGCAGGGTAAAGCGCTGCTCCTGGACGTGGAATAGCAGATCACGGCATTGGCTAAGGCTGAAAAATTCCTCGCCGTGGCAGATCTTCGCCATCTCAGCGTTGCCGGTTGCCGCCAGCGATATGATGTCTTGGCGGCAGCGGCGGATGTCCTCTGGCGATGTCGAATAGCCCTTCTCGGCAATCAGCGAACGCCCGGCAATGAGATGTTTGCGCGCGGTCTCGCTGTAGAGGCCAATTTTCATCACACCGCCGGGGCGCAACAGATCGGCCAAAACGTGCCAGCCGGCCAGCGGGTCGCCGAGATGGTGCAGCACGCCAGCACATCCGATGACATCGAATTGTCGCCCGAGCGCGCCCAATTGCAAGATGTCGCCTTGGGCATATTCGATATTCGTGAACCCGAGCTCCGCGGTCTTTCTTTTGGCGTAGGACAGGCTATTCAGGCTCAGATCCAGCGCCAGCACTTCCGCGTTCGCGAACCGCGAGGTCATATAGAGCGTATGCTGGCCGGTGCCGCAGCCAGCCATGAGAATTTCCGGGCGCTCTGCGAAGCTGTCCTCTGTCACATCGAAGAACAGCGGAGAGCCGCGCAACACCTCGCCAGGGCTGGCGTTTTTATGTGCCAGGCCGGCTTTGATCCAACGCGGGTAGGGGTTTTCCTCATATTGCTGGCGCACCGCCTGGGAGATCGAATCCTCAATGGCGGTAATGCGGGGAATTTGCATGCCGAGAGCGCGCTCTTCTGACGGCTCGGTTATTTGCCGTCGGAGAACGCTCTTTATCTCGCTGTCCCATTCGCTGTCACTGAGCTGTTGCGCCCAGGGGAACTCATAGAGAGGCCGGTACGCGGCCAGAGCGATAACCAAAGATGGCGGCACGGCTTGCCGGCTCTCGAGCAGCCCAGCGATCCGTTGTTGCACCTGTTCGATAGACGCTTGCTCTTCTTCCGTTTCCGGGAAGATATACTCGTTGGTGAAGCAATTATGCGCCAGCGCCGCCGTAAATGGAGCGACCCGGTTCGCCATATGTGGTCCGGTTATTTCGCGCAGCATCAGGCGACGAAGATGGGTCAGCAATCGCTCTATCTCAAGGTCCACGATCGGGCTGAGTTTCAGAATCTGCAGAAACAGCGGTATGCCCGAAAGCTGCTCGGCAATATCGCCATAGGCTTCGCCAGTGATTTGCGCTTCTGCGCCAACAACCGCCACAATCCGTGCAAAATCCGGATGATGGCGAACTGCTTCGATGACGGATCGGGCCAGGTAGGACGGCGGCAGTTTGGGCCGTTGCAACAGCCGCGACAGATCCTGATACAAATTCTCATCGACAGACGAAATCGAAACAGACCTCAAAGACGCGGCAAAATTGGCTGCGAATAAATCATTCTCGGGTTCGAGCGCGACAGCCTGGCGGTAGCGGGTGATCGCCTCTTCGAGATTGCCATGGTCCTGCAGCGCGTTACCGAGATTGTTATGTGCCTCGGCAAGATCGGGTTGGAGTTCAAGCGCCTTGCGGTAACTCGCCATTGCCTCGTCCACCCGGCCGAGGCTCTGTAGGGACGCTCCGAGATTACTGTAAATTCTGGCATAGCCGGGCTGGAAATCGAGCGCCCTGCGGTAGCTGGTGACGGCCTCCTCGGGATTGCCCATTTCCTGAAGCACTAGGCCAAGATTGGCGTGCGCCTCGGCGTATTTTGGCATGATGGCGAGCGCCTTATGGTAGCTGGCCATGGCCTCGCCGAGCTCGCCAAGGTCACGCAGTGCAAGGCCTAGATTGTTGTGTGCGGCGGCGTAATTCGGCTTGAGAGCGAGTGCTGCCTGAAAACTTGCGACCGCCTCTTTCGGCCGCTGCAAATTCTGAAGCGCATTGCCAATATTGTTATGCGCTTCGGGATAATCGGGCTTGAGAGCGAGCGCCTTGCGGTAACTGGCTATGGCCTCGTCTAGCCTACCGAGCGCCGTCAACGCGAGGGCGTGGTTAAAATGCGCCGCCGTCATATCGGGCCTGAGGTCGAGCGCCTTGGCGATGAGATCGGCGGCGGCTTCGTTTCTGCCTAATCGGTGGGTTATCACGCCGAGCAGATGCAGCGTAACCGGATGATCGGGATCTTTTCGTAGGATTTTTTCGCAGACGCGTTCTGCTTCGGACAGTCGCCCGGCGTTAAAGTGCTGAACGGCGAGGTCGACGGTTGGCGTTTGTTGCTGCCCAGACATGTTCTACCCTAACGGACCATGGCTTGATGGCCTCGGTCTTCCTGGCGCCGTTATCCGTGATTTATTTCGCGCCAGACGCCGACTATCGCGGCACTATCTTGTTTCTCGAAGCCGTGGCTCCGAGCGCCAGTCTATATACGGCAGGGATCGCTAGTTCAAATCCGCCGGTGCCTTCCATTTTTCACAAATTTTCAATTGTTATAACTTTTTTTTAATGTGAAATAAAATTTTCACATGACAAATAGTTTTTAACTGTTATATACAATGATCACGAGCAAGTTTTTCGTGACCACATATTTTTAACGGCTATCGCCTAGAAAACGGGAACGAAGAGGAAACGGGCGGAAAATGCGGTATTATCCGGCATTCTTCGATATCCAGGGGAAACCCTGCTTGGTGGTTGGCGGCGGCGCTACGGCATTGGCCAAAGTCAACTTGTTGTGCCGTGCCGGCGCAGCCGTGACCGTGATAGCGCCGCGCTTCGACGCGGATCTCAAGGCTCTCGGCGAGAGCGGAGATGTGACGCTATTGCTGCGCGAGTTCCGCGCTGAAGACGTCACCGGCTGTGCCCTTGTCCATGCTGCAAGCGGCGTGGCCGAGCCAGACCAGGCAGTCGCCTGCGCCGCCAAGGCGCGGAATATCCCGGTGAATGTGGTCGACCGCGCGGCCCTTTCGAGCTTCGTCATGCCCGCTATCGTCGATCGTGGCCCCTTGGTGGTCGCCATTTCCTCGGGCGGCGCCTCGCCGGTGCTAGCCCGCCGCATACGGGCTGAAATCGAAACGCTGCTGCCGCACGGCCTCGGCCGCCTCGCCCATTTCGCCCACTCTTTCCGCTCAGCGGTGCGGGCGACGTTCAAAGATTTCGACACCCGGCTGCGCTTTTGGGAAAATTTCTTCGATGGGCCGCTGGCCGAATCCGTTCTCGCCGGCAACGAACATCAAGCGCGAAGCGACATGCTGGCGTTGGTAAACCGCGCCCAGCTGCCGCCAACCGGCGGGATGCAGGACATCGCGGTTGACCCCGCCCAGGCCGATTTACTGACGCTCCGCGATGTCCGGCACATCGCCCGCGCCGATGTAATTGTTCATGACGCCGCTATCGGTAACGCCATTCTCGATCATGCCCGGCGCGATGCGGTTCGCGTCTCGGCGCGCGACAATACGGAACAAACCAGAAATCTGACGGCGGCAGAGCTTCGCGCCGGCAAGCGGGTCGTACGCCTAGTGGCGCGAACGCAAGAGCAACATGCCGATGTCGGCGCATTTTAAAAGGAACAGAATAATGAAACTGGATATCGTCAGCGCCAACCGCCTCACCGATGGCCGCGTGGTCTATCTCACCCGCGACGACGGCTGGTCGGAAAGCATCATCGACGGCCGTACGGCGGCGTCCACCGAAGAAGGCGCCGCGCTGCTCGCCGATGCAGAGCGTGCCGTGGCGGCCGGAATTATCGTCTCGCCCTATCTCGTCTCGATGGCCGATGACGGCGGCGCTTTCGCACCGCTACATTTTCGCGAGCGCATCCGCTTGTTTGGCCCGAGACATAGCCGCGCGGCGGGCCAGCCAGCGGGCCGGGTGGCATAAGCATGTATCGCTACGATGAATTCGACCATGCCTTCGTGCATCAACGCGTGGCACAATTCCGCGATCAGGTGGCACGCCGCCTTACCGGAGAATTGAGCGAGGATGAATTCAAGCCGCTGCGGCTGATGAACGGGCTCTATTTGCAGCTTCATGCCTATATGCTGCGCGTCGCCATTCCCTACGGCACGCTGTCGTCGCACCAGATGCGCCGCCTCGCACATATCGCACGGCGCTACGACAAGGGTTTCGGCCACATCACCACGCGCCAGAACATCCAATATAATTGGATCCAGCTCACCGAGGTGCCCGACCTGCTGGCCGAGCTGGCGGAGGTCGAGATGCACGCCATCCAGACCAGCGGAAATTGCATCCGCAACGTCACCGCCGATCATTTTGCCGGCGCCGCAGCGGACGAAATTGAAGATCCGCGCGTGTGGTGCGAGATCATCCGCCAATGGTCCACGTTGCATCCCGAATTCTCCTTCCTGCCGCGCAAGTTTAAGATCGCGGTCAGCGGTGCGGCGACAGATCGGGCGGCGCTTCGCGTCCACGATATCGGCCTTCAGCTTTGCCGCAACGATGCCGGTGAAGTTGGCTTTGAGGTGATGGTGGGCGGCGGCCAAGGGCGCACGCCGATGCTTGCCAAAACCATCCGCGAATTCCTGCCCAAGGCGGAACTGCTGTCCTATTTGGAGAGCATTCTGCGCGTCTACAATCTATTGGGCCGGCGCGATAATATCTACAAAGCGCGGATCAAGATTCTCGTGCATGAAATTGGCGCCGAATCGTTGGCCAAAATGGTCGAGGCCGAGTGGCGCCAGCTGCGCGAGGGATTTACTGACCTTCCGCACGAGGAAGTGGCGCGCATTGGCCGCTATTTCGCTCCGCCACCCTTCGATCCCGCGGCTGGCAGCGACACCGGCCTGGATGCGGCGCGCCGTGCGAACAGCGCGTTCGATCACTGGCTGGAGCAGAATGTCGACGCCCATAAGCAGCCGGGCTATGCCATCGCCACCATTTCGCTCAAGCCTGAGGGCGGGGTGCCCGGCGATATCAACGCCGAACAGATGGACGCGGTGGCCGATCTCGCCGAGCGCTTCAGCTGCGACGAAATGCGCGCGACGCATCAGCAGAATCTCGTGTTGCCGCATGTGCGCAAGCGCGATCTTTATGCGCTTTGGCAGGGCTTGAAGGCGCATGGCCTGGCCACCGCCAACCGCGGTCTGATCAGCGATATCATCGCCTGCCCGGGCATGGATTATTGCAGCCTCGCCACGGCGCGCTCGATCCCGGTTGCCCAGGCGATCAGCACACGCTTTCAGGATTTGGCGCGGCAAAAGGATATCGGCGATCTTCGGCTCAATATTTCGGGCTGCATCAACGCCTGCGGCCATCACCATGTCGGCCATATCGGTATTCTCGGGCTGGAGAAGAAGGGCGTGGAGAATTACCAAATTACCCTCGGCGGGCGGGCCGACGGCAAAGCCGCGATCGGCGCAATCGTCGGGCCGGCCTTTTCAGCTGACGATATCGTCGGCGCGGTAGAAACGGTGGTCGATACTTATCTCGATCTGCGCCAAACCGGCGAGCTGTTTATCGATGCCTATGCCCGCCTAGGCCGCGAACCGTTCAAGGAGCGTCTTTATGCCGCTCATTAAGAATGGCGCAATCGCCGAGGACCGCTGGCAGTTCGCGGCTGACGACGCGCCGCTGCCCGGGCACGGGCCCGTGGCCGTATCGCTGGCCCGCTGGCAGCGCGAGAAAGCGGCGTTGCAAGCACGCAGCGAACCGCTCGGCCTGCTGGTGCAGAGCGGCGAGCCGGTCGAAGGCATCTTTCCGGACCTCAAGGAATTCGGGTTGATCGCGCTCGATTTTCCGACCTTTCGTGACGGGCGGCCTTACAGCGCCGCGCGACTGCTGCGCGAGCGCTACGGCTTTGCTGGGGAACTCCGCGCCGTGGGCGATGTATCGCGCGATCAATTCCTGTTCATGCATCGCTGCGGTTTCAACGCGTTCCAGGTGACAAACGCCGGCGCAGTGGAAGCTTGGCTGCGCGCGGTTTCAGAAATTTCGATCTGGTACCAACCGACGAGCGACCCGCGTGGTGTGCTGAGCGCACTCCGGCATCGCCGCGCGGCGGCGGAATAGGAATTCGGCATGAGCGGATTTGTTGAACTACAGCGACCCGACGCGGCGCGGCTTTCCAGCGCAGCAGCGCGCGCCGAAGTGCTGCGCGAGCGCTACGGCGAGCTTGAAAGCGAAGCGCTGCTCCGCGTTATGCTGGAATGGGAATATCACGGGCGCATCGCCCTGGTTTCTTCGTTCGGCACCGAGGCGGCAATCCTGCTTGATATGGTGGCGCGCATCGACCCCGCCACGCCGGTAATTTTTATCGATACCGGCAAGCTATTTCACCACACCCTCACCTACCGCGACATATTGGTGCGCCGCCTTGGCCTGACAGACGTGCGCAGCATCGAGCCGATCCGCTTCGATCTCGCCGGACATGATCCGGACGGCGCGCTGTGGCAAAGCAATCCCAATCTGTGCTGCTATTTGCGCAAAGTCTTGCCGCTCGAACGCGCGCTTGGCGACTTCGATGCTTGGATCACCGGGCGCAAGCGCGATCACGGCGGCGAACGTGGCGGGCTGCAAACCATCGAGGCCGTCGATGGCCGCATCCGCTTCAATCCGCTGGCCCAGTGGAGCCGTGAGAATATCAATGATACTTTCCGCGAACGCGGCCTGCCGCGCCACCCGCTGAATGAGGAAGGCTATGCCTCAATCGGTTGCGTGCCCTGCACCGAACCGTCCGAAGCCAACGCGGACGCCCGCGCCGGGCGCTGGCGCGGCAGCGCTAAAAGCGAATGCGGCATCCATCACTCGCGCTGGTCGTAGGCCACTGGCTCGGTACCGCCCGTCGCCAATTTGTGCTATGCCTGTAGAAATGCATGGAGGTTACAATTATGACTCCGCCCAAGCAGCGCCTGACATAGATTCGACAAACGAATTTATTGCTCGGCTTCGAGCCGGGCGGTGAGCTTCCAAGCCACCCGTTACACAACCCCGCCTTCTGTAAGGCGGGGTTGTTGATTCTGGGCTGTGGCTAACTTGCCAATAGGTCGTTGAGGGCGTCGTTCTGGAACTTAACGTCGTCGGCGTTGAGCGCACTCGACGCAAAATGCCCATAGATCGATTCGAACACGCGCAGCTCGGCGTTTGGCATCTTGCTCACTTCATATTCATTGTCTTCCGGCGGGAAATAGAGATCGGTCCGCCCGGGCATGACGATCGCCTTGGCCTTGATGGCGCCGAGCGCCTTATCGAAATCGCCGCCGAATAGCTCATTGTTGCTGATATCGGCATATTGCCAGGTCCACAGCAGGGCGAGCAGATTGTTGGCGTCCTTATGGATAAAGAAACCTTCCCAAAACGCGATGAGAAAATCCTCAAGCGATGAAAATCCGAGCTTGAGATCCTCTTCGACGCGGTAGAATGCCTGCGAGAAACCCCAGCCGGCATAGACCCGCGCCATAGCGCGCAGGCCAGTGGTCGGCGGTGAATCGTACCAGCCATGCTGCCAGGCGCCATCCGCCGTCAGCGCCGCCTTGACCCCTTCGAGGAAGACGAAGTTATGGCGCGAGCATTTGGCCGCGCCGCAGGTCGGCGCAATGCGCTCCACCATGTCGGGATAAAGGCAGCCCCATTGGTAGGTTTGCGCCGCGCCCATCGACCAGCCGGTCACCAATTTGATTTTTTCAATGCCGAAGGTTTCGGTCACCATGCGATGTTGCAGGCGGACATTGTCGTACATCGTGCAATTGGGAAACCGCGCTTTGTCATAGGGCGCCGGCGTGTTGCTCGGCGAAGATGATAGGCCGTTGCCCAGCAGATTGGGAACGATGATGAAGTATTTTTCCGGATTGAGCGCCATGTCTGGGCCGATCGACCACTCGACATCATTGTGATTGCCGGAATACCAGGTCGGCTGAATGATGACATTGTCCTTGGCCGCGTTCAGGCTGCCATAGGTCTTGTAGGCCAATTTGGCGCCGCGCAATGTGGCGCCGCTTTGCAGGCGCACCTGATCCGCTTCGAAAACTTCATAATCGCTCATCTGCCGCTCCCCTTTCAGTCCGCCGCACGATTTGCCGCGCGTTCAAACGTCATGTTGAAGGAGGGTGTCCGTTGTTTCAACGCCTGAGGGCTCGCCTCGGAAGCGGGACTGACGATGATCACCCGCGCCGCCACCGTAGGAATAATTGAATACGGGAATCTGCCGGTGGCTTTCGTACCCTTCACCGGAAGCAATCGTTGACAGGCGCGGGCCCGGTCGAAACACTTGATTTCGCCGTCACAGCTCTCCCGGAAGCAAAAATGCCGCCCGAAATTCGCCACAGCGCCTGCCCGCATGACTGCCCTTCCACCTGTGCGCTGGAAGTAGAGAAGCTCGACGATTTCACCATCGGACGTATCCGCGGCGCGCGCGACAACAGCTATACCGCCGGCGTCATTTGCGCCAAGGTCGCGCGCTATGCCGAGCGTCTGCACCATCCCGGCCGCCTGTTGCAGCCCTTACAGCGCACCGGCATCAAGGGCGACGGCGAATTCCGCCCGATATCGTGGGAAGCGGCGCTCGACGAGGTGGGAGATGCGTTGTTGCGCGCCGAGCAACGCCATGGCGCAGAAACGGTGTGGCCGTATTATTTTGCCGGCACCATGGGACTTTTGATGCGCGACGGCATTAACCGTTTGCGCAACGCCAAGGGCTATTCGCTGTTCCACACCACCATCTGCGTCAACATGGCGTGGCTCGGCTTTGAAGCTGGCGCCGGCAAGCTGCAAGGCGTCGATCCACGCGAAATGGCAGAATCGGACCTGGTGATCATATGGGGCACCAATGCCGCGGCGACGCAGGTCAACGTCATGCACCATGCCATCCAGGCACGCAAAAAACGCGGCGCGAAGATCGTCGTTATCGACCCCTATCTCAATGCGACCGCGCGCCAGGCAGATATGCATCTTTGCGTTCGCCCCGGCACTGACGGCGCGCTTGCCTGTGCGGTGATGCATGTGCTGTTCCGCGATGGGTATGCGGACTGGGATTATATGGAGCGCTATGCCGACGCGCCGCATGAGTTGGAAGCGCATTTGAAAACCCGTGACCCCGCATGGGCGGCGGCAATCACCGGGCTTTCAGTGGAGGAGATCGAGACCTTCGCCAAAATGGTCGGGACGACGAAACGCACCTATTTCCGCCTCGGCTTCGGTTTTACGCGCAGCCGAAATGGGCCGGTCAACATGCACGCAGCGTTGTCGATCGCCACGGTCACAGGTGCCTGGCAATATGAGGGCGGCGGCGCTTTTAAGAATAATGAAGGCATCTATCCATGGGATAAAACGCTGATAGAAGGGCTGGATCTCAAAGACCCCTCGGTTCGCATGCTCGATCAATCGCGGATCGGCGCAATCTTGCTAGGCGACAAACGCGATCTCGGCGACGGCCCGCCAGTAACCGCGCTCTTGATCCAGAACACCAACCCGATGATGGTGGCGCCTGACCTCAACAAGGTCCATGCCGGTTTCGCGCGCGAGGATTTGTTTACCTGCGTGCATGAGCAATTGCTCACCGACACCGCCAAGATGGCCGATATCGTTCTGCCGGCAACGGCGTTTTTAGAACATGCCGATCTTTATCAGGGCGGCGGGCACCCGCATGTTCAGCTCGGGCCGAAGATCGTCGAGCCGCCGGGCGAGGCGCGCGACAACCATTATGTCATTTGCGAAATCGCCAAGCGCCTGGGCGCTGAGCACCCGGGCTTCGCGATGACGGGTGACGAGGTTTTGACGGAAACACTGCGTGTCTCAGGCTTCCCCGACTTGGCGACGCTTGAAGACATGCGCTGGATCGATTGCCGGCCCAAATATGAAGAGGCGCATTATCAGAACGGCTTTGCCCATGCCGACGGCAAGTTCCACTTTCGTCCCAACTGGGCGGAATTTGCCCCCATCGCCGGGACCACGGCGGGGTGCGCCCATGGCAAGGCTGACGCCACGGGGATGCCGGAATTTCCCGATCATTGGGCGGTGATCGAAGAAACCAGCAACGAGCTACCGTTCCGACTGGTCACTGCACCGGCGCGCAATTTTCTCAATTCGTCTTTTACCGAGACGCCGACCTCGCGGCAGCGCGAGCGCCGACCGAGTGTGATGCTGCACCCAAAAGACGCCAAAAAACTCGGCATCCAAGACGGTCAACGCGTGCGCCTCGCCAACGAGCGCGGCGAAGTTATCCTCGCCGCCGAGCTATTTTCAGGCCTACAGCGCGGCGTGTTGGTGGTCGAGAGTATTTGGCCGAACGACGCCTTCGAGGGCGGCATCGGCATCAATGCGCTGACCGGCGCCGATCCGGTCAAGCCGATCGGCGGCGCGGCATTTCACGACAATGCGGTGAGCCTCGCCCCTGCCCCTGCCATCGCCAACGCCACCGCCAAATGAGCGAAGCGACACCGGCGGCGCCAGCCCGCCATATCGGGCCGTTTGCGCTGTTCATACTTCTCCTTGCAGGGCTGATCTACAGCCTGCTGTTTCCTATGAACCGGATCGCCACGGAAAATGGTGTGCCACCGCTCGGCTACGTCGTGTGGGTATCGCTCGGCGGCGGCGTGCTGATGCTGATTGCCTGTGTTTTGACCGGAAAATTACCGCGCCTCGGACGCCGCCATGTAGTGACTTATGTCGTCGGTGGCGCGCTTAGCATCGCGGCGCCAATGACGCTGCTCGCCCTCGCCGCACCGCGCCTGCCCTCGAGCGTTATCACCATGATCGTCGTTCTGGCGCCGATCCTTAGTTTCGTCTTTGCCTTGCCGGTCAAGCTTGAGCGCTTTCGCTGGCTTGGCCTGGTCGGGCTGCTCTGTGCCCTGGCTGGCGTGTTGCTGATTCTGGTGCCCGAGGCGAGCCTGCCGGAGCCCGGCATGGTGGGCTGGGTTCTCCTTACCCTGCTCGTCCCGGTGGTCTTCGCGCTGTTCAATATCTTTATCGACCTCTACGCGCCGCCGCAGGAAGGCGGGCTGCAACTCGGCACCGGCATTTTGCTAGCGGCCGGATTGATGATGCTGCCGATCACCGCCATCGTCGGCGGATTTCATATCTTCCCGGGGCCGAGCGCCGAAGGTGATCTCGCCGTCCTCTACGCCACCCTGATCAACGCTGTACGCTGGTGGCTGATGTTCATTATCATCCGCATGGCGGGCGCGATATTCGTCTCACAAACCGCCTACATCATCGTTCTCGGCGGTTTCGGTTGGCAGGCGCTATTTTTCGGTGGCGAGGTGAGCGGCTATATCTGGGCCGCAGCCGGGCTGCTCCTCCTCGGCCTCGCCGTCAACACGCTCTCGAAGATGCGCCAGCAACGCTTGGCGCGGCCGCGCTACAGGAACTCGATATAGCTCTTGCGTTCGGTCTCGGGCACGGTGCGACGGAAGGCATTATATTCGAAGCGTTTGACGACGCTGAAGTTGCGGCAAAATTCCTCGCCGAGCGCTTCTTTTACCCAGGACGAGGCGTCAAAGGCGTCGAGCGCATCGCCCCAATCATCGGGCAGGCGCGGGACATCCTGCGCGTCGAGATCGCCACTGGCCGCGGCCCCGGGGTCAGTGCCTTTCTCAATCCCGTCCAGCCCGGCCGCGAGATAGGCGGCCATCCCCAAATGGACTTGAATATCGCCGCCGCAAACGCGCAGCTCGGCGCGCGTTGATTCAGCCGCCTCGTTAAGCACGCGCACCGCCGCGGTGCGATTGTCGACCGCCCAGACGAGGGAAATTGGCGCAAAATTCGCCGGCACCAGCCGACGGTAGGAATTTGAATTGGGGAAAAAGATCGCGGTCAGCTCGGGCATATGGGCGAGCACGCCGCCGATGAAATGGCGGAGGGTATCGCTGATACGATCGGGCGCATCGGGCGCCGCGAAAACGTTCTTGCCGTCTTTATCGGTCAGCGACAGATGCATATGGCAGGAGTTTCCAGTGGCGCCGTCGAACGGCTTGGCCATGAAAGTGATGCGCCGGTCGATATTCATCGCCGCCTCTTTAAGCGTGGCGCGGAACAAATGCCCGTCATCGGCCATCCGGCGGATTTCCCGGTAACGCATGGTCATTTCATACTGTCCGGGGCCGTACTCGTAATGGCTGTTTTCCAACTGGCCATGCGCCGAAGCGGCTTCGAGAAGGGCCAATTCCTCGGCCAAGAATTTCGTGCGCTTTTGCATCGAATAGCATTGCAGGCCGTCATCGATCAGCTCGTGATTCTCATCGAGCAGGTAAAACTCAAACTCCGGCGCGGCATGGGCGGTAAAGCCCATATCTGCCGCACGCTTGGCCACCCGCTCGAGAACATTGCGCGGACAGCCTTCCACCACTGAGCCGTTCGGCCATACGATGGGGCCCATCACCAGCGCCGCGCCGCCCTCATGGCGCAGCAGGCGGAGCGTTGAAAGATCCGGTTTGACGATGAAATCGCCATAGCCGATGGATTCGGCGTAATCCGTGCCCGGCACCACATCTGCGTTCATGGAGAAAGCGAATACGCTGGCGCAAAAGGCCACGCCGTGATGCATGGCGTGTTCGAATTGCCCCAAAGAGACCGCCTTGCCGCGCGCGATACCGCCAAAATCAGAGTACTCGACCCGAATGCGCTCGACACCATGGCCGCGCAGCCAGGTCATGACCTCGTCCTCGCCGCCGCTGAATAGAATCGGCCATTCTTCTCCCGCTGACATGGTTCAGCCTTTCCGGTTTGTTTTTTTCGGTCAGCAGAAGATAGCGTAACCGGCCGCGATGCGTCGAGCCCGCGTTGTCGCGGGCCGTGGCGGCGGATAGGGTGTCGCGCCGCAGCAAATGGCGCGCGCGATGGCGGAAGGATACCCGAATTGACGACTAATGAACGGCTCCCGCTGCGCATGGAAACGCGGGTCGGCGCCCTTTCGCTAACGCTTATGTTAGCCGGCGGAATCGTCGGGCCACTGCGCTTCGTGTTCAACAAGTTCGCGGTCGATGGCGGTGTGCCACCGTTTGCCTTCGCGTTTTGGCCGATGCTGTTCGCCGGAATTCTATTGCTCCTGGTGGCAATTTTACGGGGCGAGACGCCAAGCCTGAAATTCGCCTATCTCCGCGCCTATTTGACGATCGGAATATTTGTCATGGGCGCGCCGATGGCGGTGCTCACATTTCTCGCCGATAAATTGCCGCAAGGATTGATCAGCATGGTGGTCATCCTGGCACCAACGCTCACCTATCTGTTTGCCATCCTGTTTGGCGTTGACCGTCTGAAGCTGCTCAGCGTTGTCGGCCTGGCGGTCGGCATCGGCGGCATTTTGTTGATCGTGCTGCCCGATGTGAGCCTGCCGGAGCGTGACATGGTGTGGTGGCTATTGCTTGCCCTGCTGGCGCCGGTGCTGCTCGGGCTCGGTAATGTTTTGACCGTATTGGTGCGCCCGCCGATGATGCCGCCAACGGTGCTCGCCGCCGGTATGTTGTTGACCGCCGCGGTCATGCTCCTCCTGCTCATGGCGGCAACCGGGCAGTTTTATTTGTTGGACAGCGCGACGCCGGGAGTGAACTGGAATTTCCTCTACGCCACCTTGCTAAATTCGGTTTTCTATATCGCCTTCCTTGAGATCATCCGCATCTCCGGCCCGGTGTTCTTTTCGCAAATGAATTATTTATCTGTCGCCGCTGGCTTCGGTTGGGGCATGGTTCTATTCGGTGAACGGTATAGCCTTTATGTATGGGGCGGCACAGCGCTGATGGCGATGAGCGTGCTGTTGCTCACCTTGGGCGCGCGGGCTGGCACACGAGCACAAAAATGAAGGCACCGCAGTCGGATTTCGATGAGTGCATGATCCTGGCGATCAAGAACATCGCTTAGACAGAGCTTCTGGAGGCCCGCGCAAACACGGAGCCTCTCGCGACCGGCGCAAACACTGTAGGAATGTAAGAATGTACGAGTAGGATATTGTATTGGCCTTTTACGACGCTGAGGAAGCACAGGAAGCATTGCGATGAAGCCCGCACAATTTTTGTACCGTGACCCCGTGACGGTCGCGGAGGCGTTGAACCTTCTCGCCGAGCATGGCGAAGACGCCCGGCTTCTCGCGGGCGGCCAGAGCCTTGTGCCGATGCTGAATTTCCGCCTGGTGCAGCCGGCTGTGATTATTGACCTCAATGGAATTGAGGAGCTTGGTAATATCCAGGTTACAGGCGATTGGTTTAAGATCGGTTCCATGGCGCGTCAGGCGGCTGTGGAGAGCCATCGAGAAATCATACGGGGCTGGCCACTATTGGTCGACGCCTTGCGCCACGTCGCGCATCCGCCAATCCGCAATCGCGGAACCATCGGCGGCAGTCTTGCTCATAACGATTCTGCGGCGGAGCTACCCGCGGTCATGATCGCGCTCGGAGCTCGCATGATCCTACAGAGCGCAACGGCACAACGGACCGTACCGGCGGAAAGTTTTTTTGTCAGCCCGCTGGAAACGGCATTGGCGCCGGACGAGCTGCTGGTCGCGATTGAGGCGCCGGTGCCGGACTCATCCGCCGGATGGGGCTTCGCGGAGATTTCCCGCCGGCATGGCGATTTCGCACTGGCGGCGGCGGCAGTGCAACTGATACCAGGAGACACAGCGCGCGCACCCGGTGCGCGCATCGTTGTCACTGGGGTAGCGGAGCGCCCGCTGCGTGTAAGCGAGGCAGAAAATATTCTGTGCGAAGGCGCGTGGAGCGCAGCCCGGGATAAGGCCATCCGTGCCGCGGTGGAAACGGCGGTCGAGCCCTTTGAGGACCTTCATGCCCCGGGATGGTATCGCCAGCAGGTCGCGGGCGTGATGGCGGCGCGGGCGTGCCAAGACGCTCTGATGAGAGGCGCCGATTTTGCAGCACAGCGTGGTAAGAAGCCAGGAGCCGTCGCATGAACGGGGAGCGCCGCACGGTCCGTACGATCATCAATGGTGAGCCTTTCGAGCGCGAGATCGAAGTGCGCCTCCTCGCGTCGGACTTTATCCGCCACGAAGCTGGGCTGACCGGAACCCATGTGGGATGCGAGCATGGTGTTTGCGGCGCCTGCACGATACTTCTGGATGGCGCGCCGGTGCGCTCGTGCCTTCTGCTTGCGGTACAGCTTTCCAGCCATAATGTGGAAACGGTCGAGGGACTGGGGAGCGCGCAAAGTCTGCATCCGTTGCAGCAAAGTTTTTGGGAGAAGCACGGGCTTCAATGCGGCTACTGTACGCCTGGCATTCTCATGACCATGAAAGCTTTTCTGGCAGAAAACCCTAACCCGAGCACCGCCGAAATCCGTACCGTTTTGGCGGGTCATCTGTGTCGCTGTACCGGCTACCAACAGATCGTCGAGTCTGTTGTGGAAGCAGCCGAGCGGATGGCGCAACTCCCGGACGGGAAGACGTAGCGCCATGGCAACACGGTTTGTCGGGGAGCGCATAAAGCGGCGCGAAGACCTGAGCCTGCTCACCGGGCGGGCTACCTTCATCGATGACATTGTGCTCCCGAGGATGGTGCACGGAGCGGTGCTCAGAAGCCCGCACGCCAGCGCCCGCATTCACTCGATTCAAACGGCGGCCGCGCTAGCGCTGGCGGGCGTGCATGCGGTACTAACATCTGAGCAACTCGGCGACGCCAATAGTGACATGCCTCTGCTGAATGACGACCCGGGCTTTATCTATCCGCGGACACACCGGGCGTTGGCCGCTGGAGAGGTGCGCTTCGTGGGTGAAGCGGTGGCATTCGTGGTCGCTGACTCACGCTACGTCTGCGAAGACGCGCTGGCCTTAATTGAGGTGGAGTACGAAGTGCGCGAGCCTGCGGTGGATGTGATCGCCGCCGCCGCCACGGGCGCGCCGCTTGTTCACGACGATACCGAGTCCAATATCGCCTGCCGCACGGTGAATGAGAGCGGCAATACGGCCCGCGCGTTTGAAGACGCGGAAGTGATCATCCGAGAGGTGTTGCGACCGGAACGCGGCGCCGCCCAGCCGATCGAAACGCGCGGTGTGGTCGCCGATTATGAGACAAAAACGGGGCGATTAACGGTCTGGGACACGACCCAAGTGCCGGTCGGCGCGCGCACCGTGCTGGCGGAAAAACTGGCCATGCCGGAAGCCGATATAACCGTAATCGCCCCGGATGTTGGCGGTGGGTTCGGCGTGAAGATCATGCTGGTTTACCCTGAGGAACTTCTGGTTCCCTTCGCCGCGCGCATGCTCGGGCGACCGGTGAAATGGATCGAGGACCGTCAGGAGCATTTCCTGGGTTCCAACCACGAGCGCCTGATGGTGCATGAGGTGACCCTCGCGGCGACTCGTGATGGCCGCCTGCTCGGCCTCAGCGATACCTTTTACTACGACTCAGGCGCTTATTGCCCCTATGGCCCGATCAACGCGATCTGTTGTCAGGGTATCTTGCCCGGGCCTTACAAGATTCCGAATCTGCGCACAGAATATCTCGCCGTCTATACCAACACGCCGATCGTCAGCCCCTATCGTGGCGCCGGCCAGCCCCACGGCGCATTCGTCATGGAAACCATGATGAACCGTCTGGCGGGCGAGCTGGAGATGGACCCCGTGGAGGTACGCCGCCGTAATCTGGTGAGCCCGGCGGATTGCCCCTATGACGCCGGTACCGTCTTTCAGAACGACACGCCACTCATCCACCAGGATTGCGATTATCCGGCCGAACTGGAAAAGCTCCTTGAGGCGCTCGATTATGATGCTGTGCTCCGGACGCTGCCCGGACTTAGGGACGTAGGGGTTTATCGCGGCATCGCCGTCGCGTTCTATGTGGAGGGCACCGGTATCGCGCCCTATGAGGGTGTGGAAGTGCGCGTGGAACCTACCGGATTCGTGCATGTCGCTACGGGATATCCCGCACAAGGGCAAGGCCATCATACCGCGCTGGCGCAAGTAGTCGCTGAAGCGCTCACGGTGGATCTTGAACAGGTGAGAGTGCAAAGCGGACGCACCGACGCCTTCGCCTGGGGCGTCGGCACCTTGTCGAGCCGTTCCGCGGTAATTGGCGGCACCGCAGCGGTACTGGCCTCCGCGCGGGTACGAAAGAAGGCGCTGGAACTGGCGGCCACCCAGCTGGAAGCGGCGGTTGACGATCTGGACCTTGTCTCCGGTTGCGTGCAAGTGAAAGGGGTACCCGGGCATTCGATTACCCTCGGCGAGCTCGCGGCGCAGTCAAACCCGATCAATTCCCTGGAGCCGGGCGTCGAGCCCGGCTTGCGGGCCACCGAATATCACCGACCCGAAGGTGCGGAATTTTCTAGCGGTATTCATGGTGCGATTGTAGATGTTGATATCGAGACAGGCGTTCCCACCATCCAGAAATATGTTGTCGTCCATGATTGCGGGAATATGATCAACCCCGCCATCGTCGAGGGGCAGGTTTTGGGCGGTACCGCGCAAGGCATCGGCGGTGCATTCTACGAAAAACTGGTTTTCAACGATCAGGGCCAGTTGCTGACGACGACGTTTATGGACTATCTCTTGCCGACCGCCATGGAAATTCCCGAAATTGAAATTCATCATTTGGACCGGCCTTCGACCCGCAATCCGCTCGGCGTCAAAGGTGTAGGAGAGGGCGGCGCCATCGGCGCACCCGCGGTATGTGCTGCGGCCGTGGAAGCGGCGCTGCAGCCGTTCGGGGCCCGCTGTAATGCCGTTCCGCTCAGTCCAAGCGATATTCTCGCAATGATCAACAATGCAAAGATAGGCTGACATGCCGCATTATACTTTGGCCATCGACGTTGGCGGCACTTTCACCGACGTGATCTGTTTTAACGCCGAGACGGGCACGGCGGAAATCGCCAAGGCGCCATCGACGCCGCCTGATTTCATCGGCGGCATGATTAACGGCATCACAGCGCTCGGCATCGAGCCTGCGGAAATCAGCCTCATTAAGATCGGCACCACCATCGCCACCAACACCATAATCATGCGCACGGGCGCGCGCACAGCATTGGTAACGACGTTGGGCTTTACCGATGTTCTGCACGCAGCGCGCGCCGCCCGTCCGACGCTCTACGATTCCGATTGGGACCCCGCGCCGGCTCTCGTATCGCGGCGCGACACGCACGCCGTTCGCCAGCGCACAACATATGAGGGCGAGGAGATTGAGGCGCTTGATGAGGCGGGCCTGCGGGCGATTGCCGTCAAGTTGCGCGATCAGGGCGTAAAAGCGGTCGCCGTCAGCTTTCTGCACAGCTATATCAACGGCAGCCATGAGCGCCAGGCGCGGGATATTCTGTTGGAGGAAATCCCAGACGCCTATGTGAGCCTTTCATCCGATATTCTGCCCGAAATACGAGAGTTTGAACGCACCAGCACGACGGTCGCGAATGCCTATTTAGGGCCGGTCCTCGACCGTTATCTGTCAGCCCTGGCCGAGCGTCTTAAGGCCTTCGGATATAGCGGTCCCCTGCTGATCATGCACTCCGGCGGCGGCGTGATGTCGGTCGAGGCGGCGCGCGAGATTCCGGCGCGGATTTGCCAATCCGGGCCGGCAGCCGGCGTCATGGCCGGCGCAAATCTTGGACAGGTCACAGGCCGGCCGAATGTGATCAACCTGGATGTCGGCGGCACCAGCGCCGATGTATCTCTGGCGCGCGGTGGACGCCCGTTGATCCGGGCGGAGTGGAATGTCGATTTTAATATCGTCATTAATTTTCCTTCGGTGGATGTAGCGACCATCGGCGCTGGCGGCGGCTCCATAGCGCGGGTCGATGCGGGCGGTGTGCTGAAGGTCGGACCCGAAAGTGCCGGCGCCCGCCCGGGGCCGGCGTGCTATGGCCATGGCGGTGAGGCACCAACGGTTACCGATGCGAATCTCGTGCTCGGGCGGCTTAGCGGCGATACCAAGCTGGCCGGTCAGGTCGCCCTGCGGTCCGATCTTGCGGAGCAGGCCGTAGCAAGCATAAGTGGGCCCCTGAACTGCTCGCTTGAGCAAGCGGCGGCGGGAATATTGCAAATTATGCGCGCGAACATGGCCGGCGCTATTCGCCTGATGTCAGTCCGGCGCGGGCATGACCCAAGGACGTTCGCTCTGGCGGCGTTTGGTGGCGCCGGGCCGCTACATGCGTTGGAACTCGCCGTGGAGCTTAGAATTCCCGAAGTCATTATTCCCTATGTGCCTGGACTGGGTTCGGCCCTCGGCGTGCTCTCGGTAGAGGTACGACATGATTTTGTGCAGTCCATCTTCGCGACCAATACGCGCTTCGACGTCGCGGAAATAAACGCCGCCTTCAGCAAACTTGAGGCCCGCGCCCGCGCCCGCCTCGTGGAGGAGGGCGTGCCAGATGACCGCTTGGCGATACACCGTCAGCTTGATGTGCGCTATTACGGCCAGGTCTCCGGCGGGCTTACGCTCGATGCAGGCCAAGGAATACTCTCTGACGCCGATGTCAGCGCCATCTTTGATTCTTTTCATGTCCAGCACACGGAAGAATACGGCTATACGCTTCCGAGCGATCTTGCTGAGCTGGAAATCGTCAACGCCCGGGTTAACGCCGAAGGGCAGCAGAGCGCGCCCGCGGCGCCGTTGTTTCTGGGTAAGCGTGTGGACAAGGTGAAGCCGAGTGGCACAAGGCAAGTCTATTTCGATGACTGGACCGAGACCGCTATCTACCAAAGGGCGGAGTTGCCGGCCGGCTGTATCATCAAAGGGCCTGCCGTGATTGAACAAATCGATAGCACGACGCTGCTTATTCCGGGCTCCAGCGCCACGGTGGATGAGCGACGCAATCTTATTTGTAGCGTAGGATAGGGCCATGCAACTGAATCCGATTACTTTTGAAGTGCTGCGCAATGCGCTTAGCGCCATGTGCGATGAGGGCAGCGAGATGATCGCCCGCCTGGCCTATGCGCCGACGATTAGCGAGGGGCACGACCATTCTTGCGCTCTGTTGACCGCGGAGGGCCGCTTGGTGTCCCACGGCGACCGCGATCAGGCGCCGCATATCGGCTCCTTTGAACCATCCGTGCGGGTGGTGCGGGAGTGGACCGAGGACAAATTCGAGCCCGGTGACGTCTATATCTTCAACGATCCCTATTCAGGCGGCATTCATACCAACGACGTCAAGCTCATCCGGCCTATTTTCCATGGCGGCAAAGTTATCGCTTTTAATTCAAGCACAGGGCATTGGCCCGATGTGGGCGGTGCCCTGCCGGGCAGCTTCAATCCGCGCGCCACCGATTGCTATTCAGAGGGGCTGCGTATGCCGCCCATGCTGCTGTTCAAAGGCGATAAGCTCGACCGAACAGTGATGACCCTGATCGAATACAATATGCGCACGGGCAGAGAGCGGATCGCCGATATCTACGCTCAGCACCGGGCAGGGCTATTGATCGAGGAACGCCTCTGTGAGCTCTATGATCGCCACGGCGGCGAGACCATCGAGACCCTGTTCATCGACGTTTTCGACTATACGGAGGAGATGTTCCGCAAGCAGGTGGCGGAACTGCCTGACGGTGAATTCGAGTTTGAAGATTTCTCGGATATGGACGTCATGCACCCCGACACCCCCCGCATCCGGGTGCACTGCCGGATGCGAATCAGCGGCGATAAGGTGACTTTCGACTATCGGGGAAGCGATCCGGCGCCGGTTGGCCCGTTCGGATTTCCCCGCGCATCGCTGGAGACAGCCGTCTATGATGGGACGCTCCACTGCTTTCCCCAGCTTGCGCCGTTGAATCATGGCCTGGCCCGCTCAGTCGAGATCCTTTCGACGCCAGGAAGCTGTGTACATATCCAGGAGCCGACGCCGGCGTCCGGCTATGCTTCCGGTGCCTATGAAAAGGTCGCGGCCGTGACGATGGCCTGCTGGGCAAATGCCTTTTCCACCGTCAATCCGCGCCGTATGTATGCGGCAGGCATCAATCTTGCGAATCTATGTATTGGCGGCATCCATCCCAAGACGGGCAAGCAATTCGTCAATTATTTGTGGAATGAGGGCGGACAGGGCGCGCGCAGCTACAAAGACGGCAATCCCTTTCAGATGATGATTTTTATCGGCGGCGCCACCAACCAGCCGGTTGAGATATTGGAACGACTGTATCCGCTTCTCTACACCAATTGCGTGGGTGTCGAGGATTCCTGCGGCGACGGAAAATTCCGCGGCGGCGTAGGTATTGACCGGAGTTTCAAGGTTCTTGGGGCGTTGACTCTGACCATGCATGGCGACCGGGCCGAAGTCACGCCATTTGGCCTTGCTGGTGGAACCAACGGCGGCGCCAATATCCTGCGCTTGCGGCGCGCAGCAAATCCCGAGATAGAGGAAGATCTTGGCATGCACGCCGTGGGCATCCGTTTGGAGCCCGGCGACCATATGATCTACCGCTCGAATGGCGGCGGCGGATTTGGCAATCCGTTGGACCGGGATCCGGAGCGCGTGTCAGCTGATGTCGAGTTGGGTTGGATCTCCAGGGAAAAGGCCAGTGCGGTCTATGGTGTCGTTCTGCGTGCAGATGAATCGGAAAAAGATCGCTACGTCATTGATCGTAACGCGACAACCGCGATGCGGGGAAAAATTGCAAAAGCGACTCGTGTCCGGGGCTACGGTCCCGGCGAAGTACACCCGCTTGGAGAGTTGATTCAGGTGGCGGAGGTCGCACTCGCCGCGGAATAGAGCGCTGTCAGAAAATAGTGGCCTGAGCCACGCACGACCCGCGGCGTAGCGTCGGCGGATGCAAATTCCGTTCCTGTACTTCTAGAACTCACTCGAGATGATCCGCTAACGGTTGTGATGTACATCCGGTATTTACGATCGTTGCCCCAGGCCGAAGACCGGTTGTTCAAACGCGGCATCAATATTTGTCAGGAGACCGTACGGTTCTGGTAGTTGGGTTCTATCCGATGTTCGTATCGGAGGTCCAAAACCCCGTATCCAAAATCATCGCATAACCACTAGCGTTGGCACCTGGACAAGGTGTTCGTGTTCGCTTTTTTCTGTGCGCTCATTCCGGCTGCGGCGATATTCGTGCGAAGAATTTCGGCGCAAAATTTTGTGAGCTTGTGGCCGGCATTCTACAGCCCGTTGCCTTCGATTATGAGCTGGCGGCGCGGCTCTTAGTCTGAATCGCCGTCATAGCCATAGGTGCGCGCGACCATTTGTTCAGAATGTTCACCCGCCTTGATGGCCTGGTACTTCCACGGATTGTCGGTGCTCACGCAACCGGGCAAAGCCTCCACCAGAACGTCGTAATCGACACCGACAAACTGCACCAACGAATAGCGCGGCTTGGGGGTGGTGTTGATCACGCGATGCGCGGTCGAGACAAAATAATCATTCGTCCACTGCTGCATAAGATCACCGAGATTGACGGCGAAGGTGCCGGGGATAGAGGGCAGTTCCAGCCAATCGCCGTCCAGGGTCAGCATTTGCAGGCCGGGCACACCGTTCTGCCAGACGGTCGAGAAACATTCGTAATCTGTATGCGCGCCGAGGCCGATATGGGCGATATCGAAATCCTCGCCCTGCGGCGGGTAATAGCACACCCGGGTGCGCGACAACGGCTTGGTGAATTTTTCGGTGAAATAGCCGGGCGGCACATCGAGCGCCAATTCGAAGGCGCGGAAGATCGAACGGCCAAGCTCGATCTGGCAGTCATAATAGGTGCCGAGGGCCCAGCGGAAATCCGGCGGATTTTGCGGCCAGTTGTTGGGGCCGTAGAAGCGCAAGCCGCGCAGGTAATGGGGATCATCCTCGGGTAGATCCTCGGCCATTTCGATCGCCTCGGAGATATCGTTGCCCTTGAGACTGTGATCGGCCTGGATGCCGTGGAGCGGGACATAGCCGCGATGATTTGGCCAATCGAGATAATGATTTTTCATTTTCTCTTCGAGCGGCAAGGCGAAAAAGCGCTGCATCGCGGCATAGGCGCGGTCGATCACCGACTGGGGAAATTGGTGGTTGGTCAGATAGAAATAGCCCGGCCCGGTGCAGGCGTCGCGAAATTCTTGCGCCAATTTACGGTGATCTGCCTTGCTGCTGCTATAGATCGAGCCGAAATCTATTATCGGCACGTCGTCCGGCTTGAGACGGATGATCTCGCGCTTGTGCAATCCTTCGCGAAGCTGAAATGGCGTGTCCGGTGCGACCGTTTCCATGTACCAACTCCTAACTAAGGCAGAACTTTCCTGCGGCGGAATTCCGCGAACAGGTCGAGAAACATCTTTTCCGTATCGATCATTTCAGTAAAGCCCCGGTCGATGCGCTTGGCGTCCGACATCAGGACATCCCATGACGTATCCATGTTGAAGTCGAAATAGGGCCAGCCGGCGGTTTGCTCGTAGGGCAGTTTCACCAGGTCATGCTTCTCGACGATACGATCCCAGACCGGCCCTTTGTCGGGCATGACGTCGGCCGAGATGATGCGCTGCGCCATGCCGACTTCCATGCCGAACGCCGCCGCCCAATCGGACCACACATTGACGTAGCGGAAGCCATCGCCATTGGTGATGTTGAAAATCTCGTTGGCAGCGTTGGGCGCGGTCGCGCTCCATAAAGTCATGCGCGCCAGCAGACCCGAATCCGTTACCTGGTTGATCGCTTCAAAGCCGCGCAAATCTCCAGGATATTTGAGTGGCATGCCGAGCTCTTTCGAGATCGCCGCATAGGTGCCGAAGCACATAATCAAATTCATCGGATTGCCGACGGCGAAACCGCATACTGCCTCGGGCCTCAGCACCGCCCAGCTCCACTCTTTGCCCTGTTGAAACTCGATCAGGAAATCTTCCTGCTCGTAATAAAAATTGGGCGGCATGTGGCGCGAATCGGATTCCTTGGCCGGCGTCTTGAATGGCCCCAATTGGCGGCCATAGGCCTTGCTACCCTCCTGCAGCACGACCCGTCGTAATTGCTTGGAAACCGACGACATCACCGTGACCGGATTGGCCACGAGGGCGCGGTTGTGCGCCGTGTTTGTGGCATCGATGCCGCCATCAAGGGCGCAGCAAAACACATGCGTGACATCGGTGAGATGCGCAAGCTTGGCTTCGGCCGCCGCCATATCGAGGAGATCGCAGGAGATAAAGTCAGCCTTTGTCGCCATTTCCGCATCCGGCGCACGGCGGCTAACCGCGACGATATCCCAATCATCCTGCTCCGCCATGTGATTGATGATATTGCGCCCGATGACGCCAAGACCGCCGATTACCAGCGCTTTTTTACGCGCCATATGTCCTTGTCTCCTTCGTGAAAAATGGGTCGCGCTTAGCGGCCGAGGCCGAGATCGGCGCGGAACGCTTCCGCCGCGCCTTTCGCATCCGCCGCCGCGCTGCCCGCACCGGGGAGTGCCGCGCAATAGGCGTCGATAGCGGCATCGCCGAGCGGCGCCCATTTTGCCACCCATTCGGCTAGAACTTTCTTGTTGTCGCCGGTTTCCATCACGAAGGCGACCAGCGCCTTGGTCCAACGGCGCGACCGCTCGTTGTCGGTCTTATGGGCATCCGTCAACTGATGCAGCAGGCCGTCGCCCTCGCGCTGCGCGGCTTCGCCGAGTTGGCGAACAAAGGCTTCATCGATCGCCGGCTTGGCGACCAGATTGAGCGCGGCAAATTGCTCGCCCCAGTCATAAGCGACCAATGTGCGCTCCATCAATTCGCGGAAGCCCTGCCAAGCGGCATCGCCTTGCCAGTGGCCGCGTTCTCCGCCGATGAAACCGGCATCGGGCGCGGCCATGGAAAGCTCCTTGGTGCGGTAGGCGATGCGTGAAACCCAGCGCAACTGATCGGCGGACTGGAGCATGGCGCAATTGATGATCGTGCTGGCCGGCGCCATTTGCACGAGATAGGCCGAGGCCATCTGCGCGGTATGAAGCAGATAGCGGCCCGGTGTGTACAGCGCCGCAAGCTGCGCGATCCAGTCGGCGCTCAAACTACCGTCATGGCCATTGGTGTTGTATTCGTCCAACAACCCGTCGACAAAAGTTTCCTGGCCATCCTGCATGATATTGTAGGTCCGATAGACCATTTCGTCAGGGTCGCGGAAGGCGTTCCAGTCGCCGTGTTTGAGCGGCGAAGCCTCGCGGTATTTCAAATACCACTGGTTCATATGCACGCCGGGCGCCAGCGACCACGGCATTTCGTCGTCGGTACTCCACAACAGATTGGTCGAGACGATCTCATATTCGCTCGGCTTGCGGCGCTGGCCGGCAAGATGGCTCCAGGTCTTGAGCGGCTTGAGATCGGAAATGTCAGTCATGGTTTGTCGCTTTCATGTTTTTCGGCGCGTCACAGATCTTTTTCGAGATAGAACCGCATGTATGTGTCGGTGGTTTCGATGCGGCCGGCGAAAGAAGTGAGATTTATCTCGACTTCGGGCATGGTGATTGGGCGGCCGAGCATTTCCGACAAAGTTTCCTGGCGGATGAAGCATTCACCTTCCGTCTCAACGCGCACATAGGCGATGCGGTTCTCAATGACAAACTCCTTGTCAGGATTGTCGATCTGCACCGCCTCCACCACGGCATCGGCGACTTCTCCGGCGCGCAACACGGGGCCGACTGAATTTTGCCGCCCTTCTTCTGAATTTGTCATATCCGCTTTCCGCTTCCGCTGCGCTCAGGCATGAGCAAACTTTGCTTCGATTCCGGCAACGTCGACCAGGACATCCTCGCCTTCGATTTTGACCGGATATTTGGCCAATTCCGCGTGACCGGGATTGATGCCCTTGCCGCTCACCACATCAAATTGCCAAAGATGCATGCAGCAAGTCAGCTCATTGCCTTCCAGCTCACCATCAACCAAATCGACTTCCTGATGCGGGCAGATCGCCTGCACCGCATGAACTTCTCCGCCCATCGTGTGAATCAGGAGAACTTCCGTGCCGTCGACCTCGAAAGTATCCATCTCGCCCTGCCACACATCGGCTAGTGCGCAAATCTTGGTAAATGCCATGTCACGCCGCGTCCGAATCGGTGAAATAGATATCGATACACTCAAATTGCTTTAGTCCGGCTTCTGCGACAGTCATGTCGCGTGGCCAGGGCTCGGCATCGTCGGCATCCGTGGTCGGGCGGATGCGGAGAATCTTGCCCGGCTGGTCGGCGACATGGAGGCCGATCGAATGGTGCGCACAGACCGCGGCGAGCGCGTCGATGGTTTGCGCCGGCTCGGCCTCCACGACCTTAACGTGGCAATCAAACTGGAAACGGGAGAGAATCGGAAAAGCCGACACTTGCACGCCCTCCCTATTCCGCCGCCTGGGCGCGGAAGCCGTCAATCCAGCGATAATCATGGCCGTCGCGGCCGCCCTCGCTCACCACGCCGATGCCCATATAGGTGAGGACATTGTCCAAGGTGGGCGGATTGATCTCGCCGGAATACATGCGATCAACGATGCTCTCGTGATGCTTGTAACGCTCCGGATCAGTGGTGAAGATCCAGCGGCACGGCTCGGTGCAGAAATTATAGCGCCGGCCTTCATGTTCGTGTTGCACGACTCGTGCCTTCCAGGTCGGACCAGGCCGGTTGGATATCGGAATCTGGCACATATTGCAGATTACCGGGATGCATTCAGGGTGGGTCTTCTCTTCCCGCCCGTTCAGCAGATTGTCGGTGATGACATCCCAATAGGTGCCGTAACTGTCATTCCAGCCGGGGTATTTCTCCTCCAGCCAGTCGCGTTCGCGCGGACCAACGGCGCCCGGCGGATTCCACCACACTGTTGGGCGCCACGACCAAATACCGCCCTGTTGGCAATGGTGGTGATTTTCGATGTCGTCCTTCAGCAGATCCCAATACCACGGCGTCTCCAGACCAAGATCGCGCACCTGGCGGTCATATTGGCGGATAATCCATTCATGCATGAATTCTTTGAACGACAAATGGCGCTGCTCCAGCGGGATGTAATAATCCATGGGGATGCCGACCGTGATGCCGAACAACCGCCACATCCGCCAAAAAGCTATATCCACGGCCTGCTGCGCTTCCGCCTTGCGGCCGTTTTTTATCATGATCTCGATTGCCGGCGAGCCAAGCTGTGCGTGGCGCGCCTCATCCGACTGGATGCTGGTGATCATATTGGAGAACGTGAAATCACCCATATTCGCCGCGTCGGTCGAGAGGCCGACCATCTGCAAATTTGTCAGGCCGGTCTCGAAGGCAAAAGACACCATGATCGCGCCAGTTATCGCGTCGCGGCACATCATGACATCGTCCATGGCGTGACGGCCGCCGAGAATCGCCCAATTCTTGGTATGCGCCGCCTCATGCGCCCAATCATATTGCCGGTCACGCGACAATAATTCGTGCGGAAAATAGAGTTGCAGTTGGGAATGGCGCAACTCGTCAAGCATGCCGTAAGTGGCCATGTTGCGCATCGACGGCGACGGGCCAAAGCGCACCATGCGCGCTTGGAACTGGCTTGCTTGATATTCGGTCAAAGCAACGGCGCCGTAATGCAGTTTGAGGACGCTGGCCCAGCCTTCATCCAATCCGTCGTGAAACTTGGAGCGCGACAGCGCTGCCTTTACGGAATAGGCGGAAGAATCCTTCTCGCGCTGAACTTTGACATATTCGCGGTAGGAAACCTTGTAGGGCTCGTCAAAGGTCTCCCACTCCGCCAGAGGAATGTCATACGGATCACTAAGTTCGGAAGGAAATAATTCCTCGCGCGGAACAAATCCCGGTGTCCAATTTGTATCGCGGGCAATATCGTACCAATCCGAACGGTCTAGCAAAGCCATTGGTTTCTCCTAGGGCAAATTCATTGTGATCGATTTTATTCTCAGACGCCGAAAAAGCCAACGCGATCTGTGCCTTCGACTTGACGTCGAGCAGGATAAACCCGTAGACCTCGAAGAGATGATGAAACGAGGGAGACAAAGCCATGATGACAGGCAATATCAAAATTCTCTTTGATGGGCCAGAAGACGCGGAACTAACTGTCGTTTTGGCGCATGGCGCCGGCGTGCCGATGGATGCGCCATTCATGGAAATATTCGCCGAAGGCGTCGCCAAAGCAGGCTACCGGGTGGCGCGGTTTGAATTCCCCTATATGCAACGCCAGCGCGTCGAAGGTAAGCGCTTCCCGCCCAGCCCGACGCCGGTGCTGGTGGAGCGCTATCTGGCCGTGGTCGGCGCGCTCGGAGGCGGTTCCAGATTGGTGATCGGCGGCAAATCTCTCGGTGGCCGCATTGCAACGCTAATCGCCAATCAGGTGCAGGCCAAAGGCGTCGTCTGCCTGGGCTATCCGTTTCACCCGCCGGAGAAGCCAGATAATGTCCGCATCGAATATTTGAAAAACATCACGGCGCCGACATTGATTTTGCAAGGCGCCGAGGACCCGTTCGGCTCGCCCGATGAAGTCGCAGAATACGGCCTGCCGGACAATGTGAAAATCACTTGGCTGGACGGCGGCGATCACCATCTGGCGACGCCCAACGATTCGGAGACCAGTGACGAACAAAACTGGGCCGATGGCGCGGACGCGATTGCGGAGTTCGCTGCCGGATTGTCGTCAAACGCTTAACTCGATCCTGCAAGGATCGAATTTTCGTCCTGCCATCTTCGCAGCTTGACTGGCGGCGGTGGCTTCGCTATTCACGCTCTAGGTGGAGTAATTTCGAATGCCGCTGGACGCAATGCCCGGCGAAGGAAGGGACCTGACTATGCCTTGGGACTTGGCGCTGCCGCTTCTCGTCTGCTTTGTAACGCTTTTGCTATTTGTCGGCATTTATTACGCCGCCAAATCGCTGATCACCGATCCGCGCGGCGCCGAAGAAAGCGAATAGCGCCTGTTTCACGGAGTTTGATAATCTCTCTCCGGCAAAACCGCTGGAGACGTTATGAATAGCGACGTGGGCTGGGCTCTACTCGGCGATTTCAACTATCCAACTGCGATCCGCTTCGGCAACGGGCGGATCGAGGAACTGCCCGACGCCTGTGCCAAACTCGGCATTTCCCGCCCGCTTCTCATCACCGACCCCGGTCTGGCCGACAGCGACATGGTGCGGAGCGCGCTGGCGTCGTGTACGGGATCCGGGCTACCGGCGCTACCCTTCTCGGAACTAGAATCCAATCCTGTCGGTCGCAATGTGGCCGATGCGGTTGCCGCCTATCGTGCCGGCAGGCATGACGGCATCATCGGTTTTGGCGGTGGCAGCGCTATGGATGTCGCCAAGGCGACCGCCCTGATGGTTGGGCAACGCCGCCCAATCTGGGATTTCGAGGACCGCGAGGACTGGTATCTGCGCGCCAACGCCAACACCATCGCCCCGGTGGTCGCGGTGCCCACAACGGCGGGCACGGGCTCGGAAGTGGGCCGGGTGGCGGTCATCACCGACGAGAGTGCGCGCTGCAAGAAATTGATATTCCATCCGAAGCTGTTGCCTGGCGCTGTGATCCTCGATCCGGCTTTGACCCTGAGCTTGCCGGCGAACCTAACCGCAGCGACTGGGATGGACGCGCTAACGCATAATCTCGAGGCCTATTGCGCACGCGGCTTTCACCCGTTGGCGGATGGTATCGCGCTGGAGGGCATGCGCCTGATCCGGGACTGGTTGCCAAGAGCAGTGCACGACGGATCCGATCTCTCCGCCCGCGCCCATATGCTGATTGCCTCCACCATGGGAGCAACGGCGTTTCAAAAGGGTCTGGGCGCGATTCATGCGCTAAGCCATCCCGTGGGTGCACTTTATAACGCCCATCACGGCCTAACGAACGCCGTGTTCATGCCCTATGTGCTAGCTTTCAACCGCCAGGCCATCGACGACCGAATGGTGCGCCTTGCGCGCTATCTGGACCTGCCCGGAGAAGGCGTGGACGGCGTCATAGAGTGGGTTTTGGCGCTGCGCAGCGAGATCGGCATTCCGCACAGCCTTGCCGATCTCGGGGTCGCGGAGAGCGGTGTGGTGGACTTGGTGGCCTTGGCCGAGATCGACCAGGCGCGCGCCGGTAATCCGCGCGATCTCACCACGCAAGATCTGACGCAACTGTTTGTCGATGCAATCCGCGGTGATGTGACGGCGCGTTAAAGCGCTAGATTGTCGATCAGACGGGTCCGGCCGAGCCGCACCGCGGCCAGCAAGCGTCCGCCCGTTTTGGCCTCCAGTAGCGGCGCAAGGCTCTCGCCATCACAGAGCGCGAGATAATCGATGCGATCGAAGCCGGCGTCGCGCAACGCGATCATGCCGCGTTCGATTTCAGCAATGACGCCACTGCCGGACCTAAGCCGAGCAGCCATGTCATGCAGAATTTCATAGAGACGCGCAGCCGTCGGGCGTTCCTCAGGTGAGAGATAATCATTGCGCGACGAACAGGCCAAGCCGTCCGCCTCGCGCACCGTCGGAATGGCGAGAATTTCGCTCGGGATATCGAGATCGCGCACCATGCAGCGCACCACCTGGAGCTGTTGGTAATCCTTCTCGCCGAAGACGGCGATATCGGGAAGGCATTGCAGCAGCAGCTTGCAAACAACGGTGGCGACGCCGGTAAAAAAATGCGGCCGGGCAGCGCTTTCCAGCCCGGCGCCGGGGCCGGCCACCGTGACCGTGGTGGCGAAGCCTGCACCATACATGTCGCCGGCCGCCGGCATGAACACGAGATCGACGCCGGCATCCGCCAATTTGCGCAAATCTTCCGCTTCGTTGCGCGGATAGGCGGCTAAATCTTCCGTTGGCGCGAATTGCGTTGGGTTAACGAAGATGCTGACCACGGTGCGCGCCGCCGCCTCGCGCGCAGCCACCACCAGTGCCATGTGCCCGCGATGGAGCGCGCCCATGGTCGGCACCAGGGCGACACGATGTCCGTCCCGGTGAAATCTGGCGACCGCCGCGCGCAAATCGCCGACGCTGCGAACAATGGCCGGCGAAGCCTTGTCGGGCGCTCCCGCGTCACCGCCTGGCATAGCGCCTGGCACGGCGTCAGACGCGGCGTCAGGCGCCGCGCCGCTCCTTAGCGTCGGGCGTGCCAATTGCTTCGGATGAAACCGCCGCCAGGCGCGGCTTGACGCTGCTCCCCTTGGCCAGCGGAATGAAGCAATGCTCAACTGCCGGAAAGCGCCGGGCGCGCACGTCCTCGGCATATTGTCCGACCGCCTTGTGAAGTTCGTCACCAAGTTCGGCATAGCGCTTGGCGAAGCGCGGCGTGAAATCACCGCCCAGCCCGACGATGTCCTCGGTCACCAGAATTTGCCCATCGCACGCCGGCGACGCGCCGATGCCGATCGTGGGCACTTTCAATTCTTCCGTCAAAGAGCGCGCCAGCGCCTCGACCGTGTTTTCGATAACGATGGCGAACGCGCCCGAATCGGCAATCGCGCTGGCGTCAGCACGGATGCGCCGGGCGCCATCGTCGGTTTTGCCCTGGACGCGGAAGCCGCCGGCGGCATTGACCGATTGCGGCATTAGACCGATATGGCCCAACACCGGCACGCCGCGCTCGGTGAGAAAGCGCACGGTCTCGGCCATCTCTACACCGCCTTCGAGCTTGACCCCGCTACAGCCGGTCTCGGACATCACTCGGGCTGCGGCGCGGAACGCGGCTTCTGGCGATTCCTGATAGGACCCGAACGGCAGATCGACGATCACACAGGCATGTTCAGAGGCGCGCACCACGGCAGCGCCGTGCGCCACCATCATATCCAGGCTGACACCAACCGTCGTGTCCATGCCGTAGACCACCATGCCAAGCGAATCACCGACCAATATCATGTCGACCTCCGCATCCAGCGCCCGAGCCATCGGCGCGCTATAGGCGGTCAGGCTGACGATTGGGCGCTCGCCCTTCATGGCGGCAAGATCGCGTACGTTTAATCGGCGCTTCTGGGATTGTGCTGACATTCGAATCCTCTCCTCTCGGGATGGTTCGCAATATTGCAACGCAAAACAAACTATGGCGAATATTTTTGGCCCAATTCAGCCAAATGTCCACCCTAATATTGCGCCGCAGCATAACCGTATCGCGAACGCGAACTCAGACCAGCTTGCGATCCGCCAGGTAACGGCCATTTTCGTAGCGCATCAAGCCTTGCTCTAGCAGATGATGCCGCACCGGCCCGAGGTCTTTCGCCGGCTCCAAATTGCGCTCAGCCACATATGTATTGTTCTCGGAGTCATCGACCAGAACATGGTACCACGGCTGGTGTTTGGGTGGGCGCGAGCGTGCCATGTGCTCGTACCATTCCTCGCCACCCTGAAAATCAGCATCAACGTCCAGAACAACGCCACGATATCCGAACAACCGATGATGCACGATTTGGCCTATTTCGAATAAGGCCGTCGACGTCGTGGCGCTTGGGGAGCGCATGGGCGGGCTCAGCCGAAGGTCGCCTGGGCAACGCCCAAATCGCCGAAATCCGCTACAACCGTATCCCCGGGCTTGACCGTGATGACATTCGCGGCACTTCCCGTGGTAACGACTTGCCCTGCTTTCAGCCCAAGGCCACGGGCAGATAACTCATTCGCTAGCCACAGCAGCACATTGCGCGGATCACCGAGAACATTGGCGCCCGATCCCACGTCAACCGCTTCGCCGTTAACCTTTACCGTAACCGCGTGGCGCGACAGGTCCAGCTCACGCCAGTCGGCGGCGGGGGGGCCAAGGATCAGAAGTGCGGCGATCGCGTTGTCGGCGACCAGTTGCGGCATTCCCGCTTCACGCCAATTTTCATATCTCGAATCCGGAATCTCGATGGCGGGGTGTAAATTGTCAACCGCCGCCATCACTTCGTCGCGTGAATAGGCGCCGTCTCGCGCCGGCAAATCCTTCTTCAGGGTAAAATCAAATTCCGCCTCGATAATATGAAGGCGAACCGAACCCGCCGCGATCTCGGCCGGACTGTCGAGCACCGAGGGCGCAAATATCCGCCCGAAAAACGGCGCGTCGACATCAAATAAACGCTGCGCCACTTTGTTGGTTGCGCCGATCTTGTAACCGGCTACCGGTACATCATGCACAGCCGCGAGCGCCGCCTGAATACGGTAGCCATCGTCAAGGTTTTGTGGCCGGCATGCATCGGGTAACCCGGGAATCGGCTTTTGGTCTCGCCAAGCGGCGTGGAGCAGGCGGGCGGCATCGTGAGTCTGCGAATCATCCATATCTTATCTATCCCACGTTTGCGCCCGCGTGCAAGCTGTGTGCGGGCAGTTAAACATCCCTGTCTTGATCATCGGAAACTGGCTCGATACAACCCGGATCGTCATTACGCGCGTTGTTCACATGCTTGCTGACCGCATGGAATTCCACAGCGTCATCGGGCGCCGGGCGCAACAGAGCCTGCGCGTCATTGGCCGTGAGATCGGGCGATAGCCAGCGTTCGAAATCCGTCGGATCAAGAATGACCGGCATACGCGCGTGCAACGGCGCCAATTTGCCGTTGGCTTCGGTGGTGATGATGGTAAAGCTCTCGAGCGGCTCACTGTCAGCCATTTTCCAGCGCTCCCAAAGACCGGCAAAAGCGAATACCCCGCGATCCGGGCTCAGGATGCGATAGGGTTGTTTCGCGCCTTTTGCACCGCGCCATTCGTAAAACCCATCGGCCGGCACCAGGCAGCGGCGCTTCTGGAAGGCGCTGCGGAAGGAGGGTTTTTGCGCCACGGTTTCGGCCCGCGCATTGATCATCCGCGCCGCCATGGAACTGTCCTTGGTCCAGGATGGCACCAGGCCCCAGTGTAGAAAGTCCAGATCACGGCCTTCTGCCCCCTGCCGCACTACCGCAGCGTCCTGGGTCGGCGCGATATTGTAGCGCGCCGGCAAATTGCGCGCGGCGCCAAATATATTCAGATAGGCGTGAACTTCCTGCCAACTATAGAATTGGGAAAAGCGCCCGCACATCTTATCCGGGCTCGTCAATGACAGCCGGCATTGGGATTAGACTGTCGGCTGTTTGAAACGAATGGTCGGAGCGGCGGGATTCGAACCCACGACCCCTTGTCCCCCAGACAAGTGCGCTACCAGGCTGCGCCACGCTCCGAAATACCATGCCGCAAGAGTGGGCGTGGAAGAGGCTTATTATACCGTCCGCTTTCCGCCTGTGCAATTTGCCGGGCACTAGGGGGCCGCCGTTGTATCGGTTGCGGATACGATGCTGTGCCGGGCGAAGTCTATTGGCGGGGAATACGGCCGCGCAGCATATCGCGCAGCGTTTCCAACTCAGCCAATAACTCTTTGCTGCGCTCGGAAAATTCTGACGCCAACTTAGCCGGCGCCGGCGCGGCGGGTTCGGGAGCGGACACGACGTCCGGCATTTTACCGCCGGTTTCACGCATAAGCTTCTGAACGCCACGGATGGTGTAACCATCGGCATATAGCAGGGTGCGGATGCGGCGCAGCAACTCGACATCCTCAGGGCGGTAATAGCGCCGACCGCCACCGCGCTTTAACGGCCGAACTTGATTGAACTTGGTCTCCCAGAAGCGCAGCACGTGCTGAGGAACGTCAAGTTCTTCGGAGACCTCGCGAATTGTTCGAAATGCATCCGGAGACTTACTCGCCCGCCCGGACACCGTCTCGGTCGAATCAATATTCGCCATGTATTAGTTGGCCGGGTCGACTGACGGCGAAAACCCTATGGACCCACTCACCTCATCCGCAGGCGGTAGACCGTTGATCTGATCTTTCAGCACATGCGACGCGCGAAATACCAAGACCCTACGCGGCAAGATTGGCACTTCTTCACCGGTTTTTGGATTGCGTCCGATTCTCTCGCCCTTCAAGCGCACGGAAAAGCTGCCGAAAGATGAAATTTTTACTGTTTCACCTTGCGCCAGACTATCGGTTATTAGGCCGAGTACGGATTCAACAAGTTTCGCTGATTCGTTGCGTGATAGCCCGACTTCGCGAAACACTGCTTCGGCCAGATCGGCGCGCGTGACCGTATTGCCGGTCATATTTGGATTGCCCCCTCAAACTGAGGACGAAACGGTAGCGTTTTGGGACGAGGCCGTCAACACGCGCGATGCCAATTTTTCGGGCCGTCTCAGCGTCTTATGCCAAGGAGTGGCGATCTTACCAGCGCGCTACAGCGGAACCCCAGACGAATCCGCCGCCAATGGCCTCCATCAGGACCAGATCACCGCTCTTGATTCGACCATCCTCAATCGCTTCGACCAGCGCCAAGGGAATGGAGGCGGAAGATGTATTGGCATGATGATCCACGGTCACCACCATTTTCTCAGGCGGCAGGTCGAGGCGCTGGGCAATGGCGTTCATGATGCGCAGATTGGCCTGATGCGGCACCAGCCAATCGATGTCGCTCGGGACCAGGCCAGCCGCATCCAGTGCTTCTCCGGCAACGGTCGCCAGATTTATCACCGCATTTCGATAAACTTCCTTACCCTGCATCCGAAGATAACCAGCGGTTTGGCTAGAAGAAACCCCGCCATCGACGTAAAGCGCGTTGTAGTGACGGCCGTCGGAATGCAGTTTGACTGCGAGTATTCCCCGCTCTGCGCCGTTTCCCGTCGACTCTTCAGCACTCAAAACGGCTGCGCCAGCACCATCGCCGAACAACACGCAGGTCGTCCGGTCGGTCCAATCCAATATCCGTGAATAGGTCTCCGCGCCGATGATCAGGGCTTTTTTTGCCTGCCCCGAGATCAGGAATTTATCGGCCACCGAGAGGGCGCAGATAAATCCGGCACAGACGGCCTGGACATCGAAGGCGACGCCCTGGCGCATGCCGAGGCGGGCCTGAACCTTAGTTGCCGTTGCCGGAAAAGTATTGTCGGGCGTGGATGTTGCCAGCACGAGCAAATCTAGCTCGCTGACATCAATGCCGGCAGCAGAGATGGCGCGTTCCGCGGCGGCATGTGCCAGATCAGAAGTGAGTTGGCCCTCCGCCGCGATATGGCGCTGGGTAATGCCGGTGCGCTCAATAATCCATTCGCTGGACGTATCGACAGTCTTCGCCAGTTCTTCGTTTGAGACCACTTTTTCCGGTAAATAGGCGCCGCAACCAATAATACGAGAACGCAGCATCTAAACTGCGGCTCTTTTTGGCTCTAGCGGCTCCACGATCTTGATGCGCGATAACTCTTCGATGATCTTGGGATTAATGCCTTGGCTGACCATGTCCGCCGCCACGGACAAAGCATTGGCAAAACCCTTGTGATCAGTGCCGCCATGACTTTTAACCGCCACACCGTTCACGCCCAGAAACATCGCGCCATTGTAGGTCCGCGGATCAAGGCGCTCGCGCAGCATTTTAAGTGCCGGGCGAGCCAGCAAATAGCCGGCACGCGACATCAAAGAGCGCTTGAAGGCATTGCGGATATAACCACCATAAAGGCGCGCCGTACCCTCGGCTGTTTTCAGCGCTATATTGCCGGCAAATCCATCGGTTACGACGACATCGACGGTCCCGGCCGCGATATCATCGCCCTCGACAAATCCGTAAAAATGGATTGGCAATCCGGATTGGCGCAAAGCAGCCGCCGCGTTGCGGATGGTCTCGTTGCCCTTGCCTTCCTCGGAGCCGATATTCAGCAAGCCAACCGTAGGTTCGTTCACGCCCAGAACATTGCGTGCAAAGACCTCGCCCATGATGGCGAACTGCACCAAATTGGCAGAATTACAATCGATGTTGGCGCCTAAATCGAGCATCACGCTCTCGCCGCGCTGGGTTGGGAATATCGAACCCATGGCGGGGCGGTCGATGCCGGGGAGTGTTTTAAGGACGATCTTGGCGAACGCCATCAGTGCGCCGGTATTGCCGGCTGAAACGACGCCATGTGCTTCACCTCTGCCGACAGCATCCACGGCCAGGCTCATGCTCGACTTCCGCCGTTTGCGCAGCACCACCGATAGTTTTTCGTCGCTCTTAATGGTCTCGTCGGTATGTTGGATCGTGCAGACTGCGGCCAGCTTCTTGAGGGGCTTTAACACCGGTTGAATAACCGATTCATTGCCGAACAAAACAAACCGCAAATCGGGATAGCGCAACCGCGCGATATTAGCGCCCTTGAGAACCATACCCGGCGCCTGATCGCCACCCATTGCGTCCAGCGCAAGTATGATTTCCTGGCCCATGTTCAGAGCACTCCGGCCCTAAATGTCTGGTTACGCCACAACCGCGGGCTCAGCGACTTCGTGATCGCCGTAATGACCGCAGGAGGCGCATACGTGGTGCGGTCGCTTTAATTCACCGCAATTGGAACATTCAACCGCGTTGACGCGTTTCAGCGCGTCGTGAGAGCGCCGCTGACCGCGACGGGAAACTGAGATTTTTTTCTTTGGAACTGCCATAACGATACTTTCTCTAGCATAGTTCGGCACGCCCCGCCGACCACTTGCAATGCAAGTAGCGGCGATCCTTTTTGATTTGCGCCGAGCCGTGGGTTCAGAACATTACATTTTGTGTTTGAGTTGTCCAAGTATTGCGAACGGGTTGTCTGGCCGTGCCGCAAGGTCCGAGATATGGGCTTCTTCGGCGCTCAATTCCAGCCGCGCACCGGGACCGCGAGGATAGGGATCGAGAGCCAGAGCCATATGTTGTGCGACCAATTCGCCGACATCGATTTCCGGCGTATCGAGGGGTTCGGGCGAGTTTTCCGCCATAACATCTTCGAGATCGCCGGAGTCTCCCGGCTTGGTGGCGCTAAATTGGAATAGAATCGAGAATTCTTCATCCACTTCCACCGGAAAGGGCTCCAACGAGACAACGCATTGATGCGTAACTTCACCATGCAGCTCTGCCTGCACGCGGATTGCCGCACCGCCGTCCCCGTCGCGGGCGCGCTCTACGCGGATGCGCGCCTCGAGAGTCCGCAATTCCACCAACTCGAAACGCCGGCACAGCGCTTCGCGTTCCGCCGGGGTCGCTTGGACCGAGATGTCCAGGCCATGAGCCGGCAAATCGCTCACGTCGATTGGGCGGGGAAACTCCAAATTCGCGACTATATTGTCCACGACAATAAGAACCTCTCACAGGACAGGAAAAGCGCCGGCGCCAAGCGCCGAATTCCGGCCGCTACAGGAAATAATTCGCTGATCAGCAGGCGACCGGGCGGGCACAATATGAGGACCGGCCTCGGAGGTCAATATGGCCGCTTGTTATTCCGGCCGACCGCCTTCAATCGCCCGGATTCCTTATCTATTCGGCCCGCTCTGAAGCCGGAGGGTCGCCCGGAGCGACAGCGAATGTGACCTGACCCGAGAGTAAGTCCGCGGCGGGCTCTGCCGCCAAAGCCGTTTCAGCCCGGCTGACGTAACCGAGAAGCAGGGCAAGCGCACCGGGATCGGGCTCTTCCGCGCCATAAATATTGCGCTGGAGTGTCGCCTCCAGGCGCTCTTCGACTGCCGCGTCCGGCGCTGCATCCCGTTCCGCGTCAAAGGCCGCGTCGTAGGCGGCCGCGCGGCCGTAAAATGCCCGCGCCATCGATTTAACGCGCTTACCAACGCTGAGGTCGCCGACGCCCATCTCGCGCAAATTCATATCCATATCGTCCATCATGATCTTGAACATCAGATCGGACAGGCGCTTGCCCGGCTCACCCGACGGGCGCAGCGCGCGCACGACCAGAAATACATGCAGCACGATCAGATCAAAGCGGCCGTCTAAACTATCGGCCACCCCGCAATCGGTGTAAAAACCCGGCCGGCGCGCCTGCTCGACCGCGGCAATATAGAGGGAAAGCGCCTGGTCCCGCTCCCGGCCGCGCCGTCTGGCATGGCGGATCAAGCCACTCAGCAATTTCATTTTGGTATTCGTCTCAACAGCGTTGACAGATTCGTACGCGGCGCGCATTTTTTTCGCTCCGCGTCATCCTTATACGGCACAGGCCGCTCACACGCGCTATAATATCCCGACCATGATGAAATTCTTAAATTACCGCCGCATTGATGCGCGCCGTACTGGGCCCGTGGCGGCGATTGTTGTGGTGACGGCGCTGGCTATCGCCGGCTGCGCACCGGCGGTTGATATGCGCGGCCATGTGCCCAATCCGGAAGCCCTGGCGCTGATCAAACCCGGCCAGCAGACGCGCGACCAAGTGCTCGATATGCTGGGCTCGCCAACCGCGATCGGCACGTTCGAGGATAGCCGCTGGTACTACATCACACGCAGAACCGAGCAGCTTGCGTTTTACGATCCGGACCTGATCGAGGCGAAGGTCGTGGTGGTGGAATTCGACACGGCGGGATTCGTCAAAGAGGTGGCGCAGTTGTCGAACGACGAAGCGCGCGATATTGACCCGGTCGACAGGACGACCCCGACCAAGGGCCGCCAGTTGGGTTTTTTCCAGCAGCTCCTGGGCAATATCGGAGTTTCGGTTCCGCGCTAAGCGCCTTTCAGCGTCGCGCGACTGACCAAAGAAAAAAAAGCGGGGAGCAACCGCCCCCCGCATTTCCCGAGTTTTATGTGACGCCGCTCTCCGGTGTGGTGTCAGCCGCCAGTGATCATGGCGATGATCGCCAACATCAGGATCGCCACGATGTTGGTTATTTTGATCATCGGGTTGATCGCCGGGCCGGCAGTGTCCTTATAGGGGTCGCCGACTGTATCGCCGGTCACCGCCGCCTTATGAGCGTCGGAGCCCTTGCCGCCGTGATTGCCGTCCTCGATGTATTTCTTGGCGTTGTCCCAAGCACCGCCGCCCGCCGTCATTGAAAGGGCAAGGAACAGCCCGGTGACGATCGTGCCCATCAACATGGCGCCGAGAGAAGACAGCGCCGCTGCCTGGCCGGCGATCAGCCAAATGACGATATAGAGAGCTATCGGCGCCACAATCGGCAGGAGTGACGGCAACACCATTTCGCGGATCGCTGAACGCGTCAACAGGTCCACAGCACGACCATATTCCGGTTTGCCGGTGCCTTCCATGATGCCGGGAATTTCCTTAAATTGCCGGCGGACTTCGATGACCACCTCTGCCGCGGCGCGGCCGACGGAAAGCATGGCCATCGAGGCGAAGAGGAACGGCATCAGACCGCCGATAAAGAGCCCGACCACGACATACGGATTGCTCAACGAGAAAGTGAGCCTCTCCAGATCAGGGAAATATCGCCCGATGTCCTGAGTGAATGCAGCGAACAACACCAGAGCCGCCAGACCGGCCGACGCAATTGCGTAACCTTTAGTCACCGCCTTGGTGGTATTGCCGACCGCATCGAGCGCGTCGGTCGTCTTGCGCACGTCTTCCGGCAGATCGGCCATCTCAGCGATGCCGCCGGCATTATCGGTCACCGGTCCATAGGCATCGAGCGCCACGACCATGCCGGCCAACGCCAACATCGCGGTCACCGCGATTGCGATACCGAACAGGCCGGCAAAGAGATAGGCCAGAATGATACCGGCGGAAATAATGAGCGCCGGAATCGCGGTCGCCTGCATCGAGACCGCAAGGCCCTGGATGATGTTGGTCGCGTCCCCGGTGGTCGAAGCCTTGGCGATGGATTTGACCGGCTTGTATTCGGTCGAGGTGTAATATTCCGTCACCCAGATCATCAGTCCGGTCACGACCAGACCAATCAGGCCGCACCAAAAAAGGTCGCCGCCGGTGGCCGCCGTATCGCCGATCATGAATTCCGTGCCCCAGCCGACAACCCACTCGGTGACGAAATAAAATGCCACCGCAGCGATGACCGACGAAGCAAGAAAGCCCTTATACAGCGCCGACATGATTTTTTGGCTTTTGCCGAGGCGGACGAAGAAGGTGCCGAGCACCGAGGCCAAGATGCCGACGCCGCCAAGAGCGAGCGGATAAAGCATCATGGTATCCAGCATGTCGCCACTGAAATAAACGGCGGTGAGCAACATCGTCGCAACGATGGTCACCGCAAAGGTCTCGAACAGATCCGCCGCCATGCCGGCACAGTCGCCGACATTGTCGCCAACATTATCAGCGATAGTGGCCGGATTGCGTGGATCGTCTTCGGGAATTCCCGCTTCGACCTTGCCGACCAGATCAGCGCCCACATCGGCGCCTTTGGTGAAGATACCGCCGCCGAGGCGGGCAAAAATCGAAATCAGCGAGCCGCCGAAACCGAGTGCCACAAGCGATTCCAAAATCGTCCCAGTATCGACATCCGCCGACAGCAGGATGCCGTAATAAACCGCCACACCGAGCAGCCCGAGGCCGACCACCAGCATGCCGGTCACGGCGCCAGAGCGAAAAGCGATGTTAAGAGCAGGCGCTATTCCCTTGCGCGCTGCTTCAGCGGTGCGCACGTTTGCGCGCACCGAAACATACATGCCGATATAACCTGCAGCGGCCGACAAAATGGCGCCGATGGCGAAGCCGATACCGACCTTATAGCCAAGCAGAACCAACAGAATGACGAAGATGACGACACCAACCACGCCAATCGTCATATATTGCCGGTTCAAGTAGGCGCGCGCGCCTTCCTGAATCGCGCCGGCAATTTCCTGCATACGTTCATTGCCGGAGCTGGCGGCAAGCACCGAGCGAACGGCATAAATTCCATAAAGCAGAGCAACGATACCGCAGCCCACTGCGAACCAATAAATCCCGTCCATCTCTGCCTGGCCCTCTAATAGAAAAAGTGAAAATGCCTAGGTAAATACCCAGCGAGCGCCGCGAATCCCGGCACCCGATTTTTGCGCGCGCGGAAAGTGCCAGAAGAAGGATCAGAACGCAACCGGCCCGACACAGGAAATTATTGACGTCCACCCTCAAAGATCTGGAAGAAACTGGCCTTGCGGCTAGAAACCACGATCCAGCGCGTGGCTGATAAGCACTTCCTTGACGATATCGGGGCCAACAATCCGGTCTGCCAATGTGTGAAAGCGCGATTTGACGCGGTTCAGATAGACGGTTTCTGAGCGTCCGCTGTTCATTTGCGCCTGAAATACGAAATCATCGATAAATGCGTTCCTGAGCGGAGTCATATTGTCCTGCACCTGAATTCTGTAATCCTCGCTGTGCAGCTCCAAAATGACGCCGACGGCGACATATTTGGATATCCGCCGGCCCTCTATGATCGGCGCCAGAAACGGTGCCATGATGACATAGCCAAGTTCGTCTGAGACCGACGGAGCGGCGCTTTCCCCAGACTCGACCATGAACATTTGATAGCCGACGATCGCTGCCGCACCGACTGCAAACAGCCCGACAATAGCTACAAGTTTCTTTCGGCTTTTCTTTTTCGCCATAATGCGCGCACGGTGGGTTCAGGGAATGATGCGCCAATCCTACGCGACAAGCCTGAACAAACGGTGAATTCGGCGTCAATCGCTAGAAATGCTCGTATCCGGTGTTTGTGAAGTTCATTTCGTCCCCGTCAGAAGTCATGACGCGGACGCCGGAACCCTCATGAACCGCGCCGATCCGGGTGAGCGCGACATCCACGCTCTTGGCGGCATTGGCGAGCTCGCCCGCCGCCGCCGGTGGCGCGGCGATCAGCAATTCGTAGTCGTCCCCGCCAGAAAACGCCCGGACCAGCAGTTTTGCATCGGCGGCGCAGGCTGCGGCCGCGGCGGGCGATAACGGCACCAAATTCGCCTCAATGCGTGCGCCCAGCACCGACGCCGTACAGATGTGCCCGAGATCGGCGATGAGACCGTCGGATACGTCTATCGCCGCGCCCGCCAGACCGATCAGGCGCTTGCCCAATTCAGTGCGCGGTTGCGGCAGTCGGTAGCGCATAATTAGCGTCGACTTCTCGGCTTGCGAAAGCATGGCCAAACCGCCTTCGGCCGCCAGCAGGCCGAGCGCCGCATCACCGATGGTGCCGCTGACGTAGATATCGTCGCCCGCCCGCGCACCCGAGCGCCGCAGCGCCTGGCCTTGCGGCACTTCTCCGAAGGCCGTGAGTGACAACGTCAGGCTGCTCGCTGCGCGGATGGTATCGCCACCGATGAGGGTCACGCCAAATTGCGCCTGATCGGCGGCCAAACCAGCGGCGAACTCCGTCAGCCATTCTGCAGGCAGCTCGGCAGGCAACGCCAGACCCATGGCATAGGCTCGCGGCGTCGCCCCCATCGCCGCCAAATCGGAGAGATTGGCGCGAAGGATCTTGCGGCCGAGCGTTTGCGCCGGGTCATCAGCAAAAAAATGCACCCCGGCCGCCATCATATCCTTGGTCACAATTAATTCACGGCCGGGCGCGAGCACTAGCGACGCGGCGTCGTCGCGCAAGCCATAGGCGCCCGCCTCGGCCGTGGAAAGCGGCGCGAAATGCCGCATGATTAACTCGAACTCAGCGCCCTGTGGGAGATCTGACATCGTCACTCGCATCATCCGGCGAGACGAATTCTCCGGCGCGCAAGCGCCGCGCGAGCCCATCTAGCGCCGCATTGACGAATGCCGGCTCGCGCTGCGAGAAGAATGCGCCGGCCAATTCAACATATTCATTCATCACGACCCGCGCCGGGATATCGGGCCGCGCCAACAGTTCAATCGTGGCGCAACGCAGCAGCGCCCGCATGAGTGCGCCCAGCCGGACAATCGTCCAGCCGGCATCGAGAGCGCCACCAATACATTCGTCTAATTCCGTAATGCGCTCGGTGACGCTTCTGACCAGCCATTTGAAATGCACGCGGTCGGCGTCGGCATATTGTTCGCCCTCGATTTCACGGCCGATGCGAAGAGCGAGAAACTCATCGATCACGTCTTCGGGCAGCGAATCCGAAAGTTCCATTTGATAGAGCGCCTGCACCGCGGCGAGGCGCGCTGTACTGCGCCCCTGCCCGGCTGGCGGTGCCGCCGTGTCGCTTGCCGGCATGGCGGTCACTCCACTTCTGGACTAAAGGCGTGGCGCAACGCGACCATTTCCAGGCAAGCACGTGCGGCAACAGCGCCCTTGTCCTTGTCGGCACGCGAGGCCCGCACCCAAGCTTGGTCACGGTTTTCCGTCGTCAAAATTCCGTACCCAAGCGCGATGCCGTGTTCCGTGCAGAGCGCCATGAGGCCACGCGCCGATTCACCACAGACATAATCATAGTGCGAAGTTTCTCCCCGAATCACGCAGCCGAGCGCGATATAGCCTGCGAAGCGCCCGCTCTCCATAGCCATCCGCACGGCGGCGGGAAGTTCATAGGCGCCGGGCACGGCGACGGTCTCAAAGGTCGCGCCGGCCGCGTCGAGGACCGCTTGCGCGCCCTGCACTAGCTCGTCGGCGATATCGTCGTAAAACCGCGCTTCGGCAATCAGTATATGAAGCGGATCAGCCATTCACGTCGTCGTTTCCGAGCGCCGACGGCGGAATTGGCTGTTGGCCCACGACCTTCAAGCCATAGCCGTCGAGGCCAACAATCGTCCATTCGGTATTGTGCAGCAGGATCATCTGACGAACGCCAAGATCGAGCAAAATCTGCGCGCCGACGCCATAATCGCGCAGACCCGTCGTCTCGCTGCCGCCCGAGCGCGCGCGCACCAATTCCGACACACGTGACTGCCGCGGCTCACGAATGACGATGACCACACCGCGTCCTTGCTCACCAACGATGCGCATCGCAGCTTGCAATTTTCCTTCATGCCCACTCGCGCTATCGCCGAGGATATCGTCGAGCGGGTTAAAATCATGGACCCGCACCAAGACCGGTGCATCGTCCGTGATATTACCCTTCACCAAGACAATATGTTCTGCATATTCAATCGTGTTGGCATAGACATACATTTTGAACTTGCCGCCATGCCGGCTGTTCAATTCGGTTTCTTCGATGCGCTTGACGAAGGTGTCGTTGCGCAAACGGTAAGAGATTAAATCGGATATCGACGCCACTTTGACGGCGTGGCGTTGGGCGAACGCTTCCAAGTCGGCCATGCGCGCCATGGTGCCATCGTCATTCATGATCTCGCATATGACGGCGGACGCATTGAGGCCGGCCAAACGCGCCATGTCGACACCTGCTTCGGTATGGCCGGCGCGCACCAACACCCCGCCATCGCGCGCCATAAGCGGAAACACATGGCCGGGCGAAGTGATATTGTGCGGCCCATGGGCCGGATCGATCGCCGCCATGACGGTGCGAGACCGGTCGGATGCTGAAATTCCGGTGGTCACGCCCTCGCGCGCCTCAATAGATACGGTAAACGCGGTGTCATGGCGCGATTCGTTGCGTTTGGGCATCAGTTCGAGCCCGAGTTCGTTGCAGCGTTCGGGCGTCAGGGCGAGGCAAATCAGGCCGCGCCCGAACTTGGCCATGAAGTTAATGGCTTCGGGTGTTGCCAATTGCGCCGGAATGACGAGGTCGCCTTCATTTTCCCGCTCTTCATCGTCGACCAGGATGACCATCCGGCCGTTGCGGAATTCTTCGATAGCTTCCTCGACAGAGGAGAGTGCTTCGCTGGGGTGGCTGGCTACGCGCAACATGTCTAAATTTCCTCTTTCTGACGAGCAACGTAGCGCGCAAGCAAGTCGATCTCAAGATTGACGGCGGCGCCCGGGATGAGGTCGCCCAGGGCGGTCGCTACCAGCGTGTGGGAAATTATGTTAACCGCGAAGTCCCGACGGCCCACCGCATTGACCGTGAGCGAAATGCCATCTACGGCAATCGAGCCCTTCACCGCGATGAACCGCATCAGCTCGGCGGGCGCTGAGAACGTCATATGCTCCGACCCACCGTCTTCTTGGCGCGACATAAGTTTACCCACGCCATCGACATGACCGCTCACCAGATGACCGCTCAATTCATCGCCAAGGCGGAGCGAACGCTCCAAATTGATGCGACTGCCCACCTGCCACTTGCCGATCGTCGTGCAGTTGAGAGTCTCACCACTGACGTCGACAGCAAACCATCCTGGTCCGGTTTCGACCACGGTCAGGCACGGCCCGGCACAGGCGATGGAAGCGCCGATGGCGATCGTGCCCGTGTCATAGCTGGTTTCGATAATCAGACGGTGATCTTCGCCGCCCCCAGCCCCGCGGATTTCGCTGAGCCGACCCACGTCGCTTATGATTCCTGTAAACATTTCGGCGCCTATGATTTGCTATCGAATGTTTCGACAAGATCGCCGCCCAGTTCGCTCACGCTTTGGCGCACAAAGGCGGGTGCGTCGATAAGGCGGTCGAGGGCGAAGGATTCGGCCGCCGGCGCGCCGTCTCCGCCAAGGATGCTGGGCGCGCGAAAGCAGATCAGGCGGTCCACCAGGCGTGCGCCAAGCAGCGCCGCCGCGACGTGCGCGCCGCCTTCTACCAACAGGCGGGTAATGCCGCGTTCACCAAGTGCATTGAGCGTGGCCAGCGCATCGGGATGGCCTTCGGAATCTGGCGCGACGGGGATCACCTCGGCGCCGGCGACCCGATAGGATTCTTGCCGCGCCGCATCGACGCCCTCCACTGTGACGATCCAGGTTTGCACGTCGCGCGCGCCGGCAACCAGTTGATGGCTAGGCGGCAGCCGCAGGCGGCCATCCATGACAACGCGGATGGGAGAGCGTTCTTCAAGGCCAGGAAGGCGGCAAGTTAAAGCCGGATCGTCGGCCAACGCGGTTCCCGAGCCCACCAGAATGGCATCGTGTTGGGCGCGCAAGAGGTGGCTGCGGGCACGCGACAAATCGCCGGTGATCCATTTACTTTCGCCGCTCCCGGTGGCGATGCGGCCATCCAAGCTGGTCGCAAGCTTGAGCGTCACCAGGGGGCGACCGAGCGCGATGCGTTGCAGGAAACCGGCGTTGAGGCGGGCCGCTACGTCACCTCCGGGGCCGATCGCAACCTCGATTCCCGCCGCTTTGAGGCGCTCAAAACCACGCCCGGACACACGCGGATCCGGGTCGCTCATGGCCGCCACCACGCGCGCGACCCGTGCTTCGATCAACCCATCGGCGCATGGTGGCGTCTTGCCGTGATGGGCGCAGGGTTCGAGTGTCACATAGGCGGTCGCGCCTTCGGCGGCGGCGCCGGCGCGTGTCAGCGCCTCGCTCTCGGCATGAGGCCGGCCGCCTGCTTGAGTCCAGCCGCGTCCGACGACGCGCCCGGCGCGCACAAGGACGCAGCCGACTGCAGGATTTGGCCAAACGGCGCCCAGCCCACGTTCGGCCAGCGCCAACGCGCCCGCCATGTGGCGCATATCCGCCGCGGCGTCATGAATCTTCGTTTTCGCCACCTAGGCCGCCGATAAATTCCTCAAAATCCTTAGCCTCGCGAAAGTTCTTATACACCGAGGCGAAGCGCACATAGGCCACGGAATCGAGCCCAGCCAGCGCCTCCATGATCATTTCGCCGACGACGCTCGAGGGCACTTCTTGCTCGCCCAGACTTTCGAGCCGGCGCACAATGCCGTTGATCACGCGGTCCACCCTATCCGGCTCGACCGGCCGTTTCCTGAGCGCAATCGCCATCGAGCGAACCAGCTTGTCGCGCTCGAATGGGACCCGCTGGCCGTTGCGCTTAATGACCGTGAGCTCGCGCATCTGAATTCGCTCGAAGGTCGTAAAGCGGCCGCCGCAATTGGTGCAGGCGCGGCGCCGACGGATCGACGTGTTGTCTTCCGTCGGACGCGAATCCTTTACCTGGGTATCTTCATTTCCGCAAAAGGGGCAACGCATGGCGAATTCCTGACGTGTTAAATTCTACCCACCAGATCGGGATATATCGGGTAGCGATGGCACAGCGCCACGACCTGCCCGCGTATTTTCGCTTCCACTGTTCCGTTATTTTCCGGGTTCTCGGCCAACCCCTCCAGCACTTCGGCGATCCACAGGCCAATCTGGCGAAATTCTTCGCCGCCAAATCCCCGGCTGGTCGCGGCGGGCGAACCGAGGCGGATACCCGACGTAACAGACGGTTTTTCCGGATCGAACGGGATGGCGTTCTTGTTGCAGGTCATGCCGGCGCGCTCGAGGCTTTCCTCAGCCGCTTTGCCAGACAATTTCTTGGGCCTGAGATCGGCCAGCAGCAAATGGGTGTCAGTGCCGCCCGAAACGATATCGATACCGCGGCCGGCCAGGGTATCGGCAAGGATGCGGGCATTGTCGAGGACGGCCGCTGCATAAGTACGAAATTCCGGCCGCAAGGCTTCACCGAAGGCCACCGCCTTGGCGGCGATAACATGCTCAAGCGGCCCGCCTTGAAGGCCGGGGAAAATCGCTGAATCAATTTTCTTGGCCAAGGCTTCGTCATTGCTGAGGATCATGCCGCCGCGCGGACCGCGAAGGGTCTTATGCGTCGTCGTCGTCACGATATGGGCATGCGGCAGCGGACTCGGATGCAGGCCCGCAGCCACCAACCCGGCGAAATGCGCCATATCGACGATCAGCACGGCATCGACATCATCGGCAATTTTGCGAAATCGGGCAAAATCGATAAAACGCGGATAGGCGGAGCCGCCGGCGACAATTACGCGCGGCTTATGCTCGGCAGCGAGCTGTGCCACTTCATCAAAATCGATCGCCGCGTCTTGCCGGCGCACACCGTATTGCACGGCGTTAAGCCATTTTCCTGACTGATTGGGTGCGGCGCCATGGGTGAGATGCCCGCCGGCGGCGAGCGACATGCCGAGCAGAGTATCGCCCGGCTGCATGACCGCCATATAGGCGGCCTGATTGGCTTGCGAGCCGGAATGCGCCTGCACATTGGCGAATTCGCACGAAAAGAGTTGTTTGGCCCGCGAGATGGCCAACCGTTCGGTAACATCGACAAACTCACAGCCGCCATAATACCGCCTGCCGGGATAGCCCTCGGCGTATTTGTTGGTCATCACCGAGCCTTGCGCCTCGAGGACGGCGCGCGAGACGATGTTTTCCGATGCGATTAGTTCGATCGAATTCTGCAAGCGCTCGACTTCATGGCGAATTGCCTGGGCGATCTCCGGATCAGCCGCCGCGAGAGAGCCCGAAAAAAAATCATCGTGCCGCATAGCGGCAGGCGAATTGGCGGCTATGTCCGATGCGGCCATTTTAGAATCCATTCGGTGGAAGCTCTGCCTGGACTATGCCAGTTTTGCCACGCGGCGGGCATGGCGCCCGCCTTCGAAGCGAGTATCGAGAAAGGCGCTCAAACATGCTTGGGCGTGTTCTTCGGACATGGTGGCGCCGGGCAGTGTGAGGACGTTGGCGTCATTGTGCTGGCGACTGAGGCGGGCGGCGGCGGCATCATGACACAGTGCCGCACGCACCTGGCGATGTCGATTGGCGGCAATGCTCATGCCGATGCCGGAGCCGCAGATCAGCACGCCGCGCCCAACCCTGCCGGAGCCGATTTCATGCGCCAGCGCATCGGCAAAATCTGAATAATCGACCGCTTGCGCATCCTCGGGGCCAAGATCCACGACCTTCAACCCTCGGACGCGCAGGGCTTCCGACAGGACTGCTTTCAAAGCGACGCCTCGATGATCTGAAGCAATCGCGACGGCTCTGAGAGACATGAAATCGAAGCTTTATCGTTACATTCCGGAATTATTGTATACGCGCACATCACGGCGCGGGGCAAGCCCACCGGCACCACATCTCGCGTAGAGTTTCGACTTGCGCCACTAGAGATCGCGCGGGTTCCGATCCCGCGCGAGCGCCGTGCGAACCAAAGATGTCGTTAAAAATATCGATCGAGTAGTTACACTGATTTATTGTCTTTCGACGTAAATATTATTTGACACTAGCAAATCACGCTGTCATTAAAATAATGCCTTCAAATAATAAATGACACTAATACTATGTCGGATGCCAACGAAGACCACACAAATGGCAACGAGTTGTTGCGCATGACAGCGAAGATCGTCGCTTCTTATGTCAGCAATAATTCGCTCAGCGCCGATCAGGTCCCAGAAATTGTACGCACCGTCAGCATCGCATTGAGGCAACTCGAACAAGGCGAAAACGGGCCCGACAAAGCGGCTGGTAAGCCGGCGGTGTCGATCCGCAAGTCGATCACACCGGACTACATCATTTGTCTGGAAGACGGCCGCAAGCTGAAAATGCTGAAACGCCATTTGCGCACCACTTTCGGGATGACGCCGGACGAATATCGAGCGCGCTGGAGCTTGCCGGCAGATTATCCAATGGTGGCGCCTAACTACGCCAAGCGGCGCTCCGAATTCGCGAAAAAAATCGGCCTCGGGCAAAAACGCCCCGAAAACTAAGCACCCGGCCCTACGCTGCTTTGTCCCGACGCCTTCCGGGGATCTAATAATCTTCTGCTCACACGGTAGTACCACGGTCCGCCTTAGTATTGTCGGCGCGGCGGCGTTTTTCCATGACATATTCCAGCTTACGCACGGCAAGACGGGTTAACTGCTGCTGCGTGGTGCGAGACGCGCCGACGATCGAGGATTCGATATTGGTCTCGGCATCGATCGCGGAAACCTTGACGTAATCGCCCACGCGCTGGAACTCCAAATAAACTTCCCGACCGCCAATATTTTGCAGCTGCATGGTCTACCTCGAAGCGATCCCGCCACCTATTCTCGAAGAGATAATATTGGCGCCAACCGGCGCCGCCAGCAATAGATTTGTAAGTGAACTACTTTTTAGGGTGTGATCGCGGTTACCTTTTGCGATACTATTAGCCTATAATAGTTAACGTTGGTCTGGTCACCGGAATGTCCCCATGCATGGGGCTCTGAAGAGCTGGCACAAAATATAAATTGGGGAACTAACCCGGATTATTCATGACGGCCACCGGATTTGAGCGGGGCGAGCGGTAGCGGCCGGGTTTCCGACGGTTTTCGAAGTGGATTTTCAGAGC
>JAQBTG010000025.1 GCA_027624955.1 Pseudomonadota bacterium | reverse complement strand
GCTATCGTCCACCGGCTCCGGAAACCATCGTTCCGATGTACCAAAAGCCGGACATGCACTAACATTCAAACTGGACCACTCAAGTGGGGCTGATCACCACATCGTAAATCCACTATGATATTCATCGCTCACATTTGCCCAAGCAGGGGTCGATGCCGCCAACGCGACGAGCGAGGTAATCATCATTAAGTACAATTTTCGCATTGCCTGACCCTTTCGATGCAATTCACTTCATTCATGAATGCTAAATGAACACGGACAAACCAACCGCCGAATGATGCGTAGGGCGATCAAATGAGCCTGATCGAATGCGACCAATTTCATCGCCATATAGAGGCGCATATCGTCCCGCTCGCCGCCGTCGAGGTGGAGAAGAAACGTTCTGTAATCCATGTCCGCGCTCGCCTTTTTATGTGTGGGTGAATTCACGCTCCATGCTACGCCGCGCGCATATGAATCCCATGATATCGATCAATATTTTGAGCCTATTCGATTCTCAAACGCGGTATGCCTATCAGTGATGTTCCTAACCGCTCTGGCGTGGCGAAATTTCCATGTTGGTTTGTTGCTCGGGCTCAGCATGAAGCGCAGCGCAATGGGCGCCGACAGGCAGTTAAAGAGCGTCACGATAACCCTGCCCGCGAACGGCGCAGAGACTTCTTGCGAAAGCTGCTCAAGAAGCAGGGTTATGCGCCGAAGCGCATCACCACGGACAAGCTCATATCGTGCGCCGTCGCCATTCGCGAAGAAAGGCTGATTGCGGTCCACGATCAGGGATTGCGAGCGAACAACCGGGCGAAGAATTCACATCGGCCGGTTCGTCGACGCGAATGAAAACAACAGCGGTTCAAGTTGCCGGATCGGCCCAACGGTTCCTGTCAATCAACGTCGCCCCATTGCATCGAAAAGATTTCGCCGCGTCGCATGCCGGTATGTTAGGCGGTCATGACGATGGGCGTCAGATGGTCACTGAAGTATGTTAGTCTGGGCAAAAGTGGGTAGTGGCGCTCTTGCCGCCACAGGTTGGCCGAACGCCGTTCGCCAGTGAGCTTTTGGTCCCGGTCAGCGAGCACGATGAAAAACGTCGTTCGGTCCTCGTCGGACAACGTCTGGGGCGCGAGACTGCGGTCCACCGAAAGTTTTTTTAGGCCCGCCAACGGATGGTACCTGAGAAAGCCCCATTCCACGGCCTTGCTCAACACGGCCCTGATGACAACGACGTTTCTGTTGATGGTGCCGGGGCTCGCATTTGCCGCAAGCCGTTTGTTCCGCCAATTTTCGATTGAGTACTGGTTGATCTCGTCCAGGATCAGTTTATCCCACTCCTTGAAGCGGCGAAGTTGGCCCTTTTGCCCGGCGGGATCTTTCAGATGGTGCTCGGCCCAAGGAAGGTCGTGCTCGTCTAAAAACCGCACCAACAGCCATTGCTCTCGCTTACTCTCAATCGGCAAGCTCTCAAGGCGAGTTTGGGCGATGAGTTCCTCGGCGGCTTTCCGCGCTTCAAATGGTGCGACGGCCGGATGCTCACCAATACGGACTTTTCGCTGTCGACGATTGCCCTTCCTCGCGCTGCCCTTAAAAGTAACCGCGTAATATGTGATGAACCCCGAACGCTGTTGTCAGGCGACAAATCCACGCAAGGCCGCGTCTCCAAATTTACGGACTTTCTCCGGTTTTGCCTGGGCGATCCGTCCGATAAACGTATTGTTGATCTTTACGGTCATGATATTCTCCTGTCTCGCTGTTGGAGCATAACTTTTTCCGAGACGCTCCGAGGGCAGAGGTCACAAGTTCGAATCCTGTCGGGTGCGCCAATTCCGTCCGTGATGGTTTTGGCAAGCGGTGTGCTGGGGCATTGTCTAGGGCGTGATTGCGATGACAGGTGAAGTGACAACCCAGAGCGGCGCCAAAGAGCTGCCGCGTTCGGCGCGGGTTGTCATTGTCGGTGGCGGCGTCATTGGCTGTTCTGTCGCCTATCATTTGACCAAGCTCGGCATTTCGGATGTTGTTCTATTGGAGCGCCGCCAACTGACCTGCGGCACCACCTGGCACGCTGCCGGTCTGGTCGGCCAATTGCGCGGCTCACAGCGCATGACCCAGTTGGCGAGATACACCGCCGAGCTGTACCGCGGCCTTGAAGCTGAAACCGGCCAGGCCACCGGATTCAAACAAACTGGTTCGATCTCGATTGCCACCAATGAGGCGCGCTTTGAAGAGCTTAAGCGCAACGCCTCGATGGCCAAGATATTCGATCTTCAGGTCGATGTGATCGGCCCTGAAGAGGTTAAGGAGCGCTACCCGCTGATCAACGTCAAAGACGTGCTCGGCGCCGTCTATATCCCGTCCGATGGCAAGGCCAATCCAGTTGATGTTACCCAGGCGCTAGCCAAGGGCGCGCGCACCGGCGGCGCGCTGATCCGCGAGAATTGCAAAGTACTGGCTATCCACCATGACGGCGAGCGCGTCACCGGCGTGCACACCGACGCCGGCGAGATTGCGGCCGAGACGGTGGTGCTGTGCGCCGGCATGTGGACGCGTGACCTGGCCGCAACAATCGGCGTCAATGTGCCGCTCCATGCGTGCGAGCATTTTTATATTGTGACCGAGGCTTTTGACGGCGTCACGCCGGACCTGCCGGTGCTGCGCGACTATGACGCCTGCGCTTACTACAAAGAGGATGCGGGAAAAATTCTACTTGGCGCCTTCGAGCCGCACGCCAAGCCATGGGGCATGGACGGCATCCCAGAGGATTTTAGCTTCGATGAACTGCCCGAGGATTTCGATCATTTCGAGCCGATCCTGACCCAGGCGATGCACCGCATGCCGGCGCTCGCCGATGTCGGCATCCAAACGTTCTTCTGCGGCCCTGAAAGCTTTACCCCGGATGTGCGCTACCATCTCGGCGCGGTGCCCGAACTCGCCAATTGCTTCGTCGCCGCCGGCTTCAACTCGATCGGCATTCAGTCCGCCGGCGGCGTCGGCCAGGTACTCGCTGAATGGATTCGCGACGGAAGCCCGCCGCCGGACCTGTGGGAAGTCGATGTCAGGCGCAATCTGCCATTCCAAAGCAATCGTCAATATCTGCGCCAGCGCGTCAGCGAATCGCTCGGCCTGTTATACGCCATGCATTGGCCGTTTCATCAGGCCGAGACCGGACGCGGCGCGCGCTGTTCGCCGGTGCATGACCGACTGGTTGCGCGCGGTGCCTGCCATGGCGTTGCTTTCGGCTGGGAACGACCCAACTGGTTCGCCCCCAAAGGCACCGATGCGCGCTATGAATATAGCTATGGCCGCCAAAATTGGTTCGGCCCTTCAGCCGAGGAACATGCCGCAGTGCGCGAGGCGGTCGGTCTTCTGGACCAATGTTCGTTCGCCAAATTCCGCCTTCAGGGCCGCGATGCCTGTCGCGTGCTGGATCAGGTTGCGGCCAACCATATCGATGTGGCACTGGGGCGTGTGGTCTATACCCAATGGCTCAACGAGCGTGGCGGTATCGAGGCCGACCTGACAGTCACCCGGCTCGCCGCCGATGATTTTCTTATCGTCACCTCCGGTGAATTCCAGATACGTGATTTCCACTGGCTCAAACGCCATATTCCGGACAGCGCTCATGCAGTGCTAACCGACGTCACGTCCGGCCTCTCCATGCTCGGCGTGATGGGGCCGCAGGCGCGCGATCTGCTGCAATCGCTGAGTCCGGACGATCTTTCCAACGACGGTTTTCCGTTCGGCACCAGTCGCGAGATCGAGCTTGGCTTCGCTATGGTGCGAGCGTCGCGCATTAGTTATGTCGGCGAGCTCGGCTGGGAGCTTTACATCCCGAGCGAATTTACCACCGGCGTCTTCGATGTTCTGGTCGAGGCCGGGGAATCGTACGGGCTGCGCCAAATCGGCATGCATGCGATGAATTCGCTGCGCATCGAAAAGGCGTACCGCCATTACGGCCACGACATCACCGACGCCGACACGCCGCTCGAAGGCGGACTCGGCTTTGCCGTCAAGTTCGACAAGCCAGGCGGCTTCATCGGCCGCGACGCGCTCAAGCGCCAGCGCGAGACGGGGTTGAGCAACCGCCTGGTTCAATTCCTGCTCACCGACCCCGATCCGATGCTCTATCACAATGAGCCAATCTGGCGTGACGGGGAGCTGGCCGGCTACGTACGCTCGGCAATGTACGGCCATACGCTCGGCGGTGCTGTTGCTCTGGGCTATGTCGAGAACCCGGACGGCGTCGATTCCGACTATGTGAATTGCGGCACCTACGAAATCGAAATCGCCGGCGTGCGTTCTCCGGCGACCGCGTCGCTGCGCCCGCTCTACGATCCAAAATCCGCGCGCATCAAGGCGTAACGCCGGCGCCGAATCTTACCGCCGGCCGGAATCCGTGCTGGGCTACCTGAGTAAGCCGATCGACGCTGCGCTCGGCAGCGTGTTCAGCGCGCGTTGAGGCCTTAGGCGCGCGCGGCGAGAGCGGACTTAAATCCCCGCGCCGCCATTGCGAACCCGCCGTCCGAACCATCGATAAAATGCACATGTTCGCTTTGCGCCATGTTGAACACCAGGCAGGTCATCAAGGCGGCACGGGCAAGGTGAACGCCGTAAACGAGATGCCCGTTATCCTGTTCGTGCTTTAGATATGTCTCGATGCGCTCGGCTTGATCTTCACTTACATCCAGCACCATCCGTAGAACGCCGTCATATTTTCGAAAGTCGGTGTTTGTACGAAGCTCGTCTCGGTAAATAGGCGCATTGTACGATCCGGCGTGGCGATCGAATCGTTCGCACCAAAACTGGATCAGAGACGAGATCCAAACGGCGAAGTAGCTCTTCAAGAACGACCGGTCGCCGGCCGTGGCGCGCGCTTCCAACCCAAGGCCGCGCGGTGGCCATCTAAATTTCATGGAGCCGGCGCTCGCCGGGGCCGATTCTTGCAGGTGATAGCCGAGTAAATCCCTGATCTTCAGTAAGACGTCGCTCAGCAATCCGCTTTCGTCCGCCGGGTTGCGGTTGGTGCCTTGAATCATGATCGTCATCATGAGTCCGTTTTGCGGCGCCAGCGGTTCCCAGCGGCACGACAAGCCTTCAAGGTCGGGTTCGCCAACTTCGGATCGGGACTCAAGCAGGTACGGGCTACCCGGTGGAGAGTTCTTCAACAGACTGTCACAAAGATCGATGCCGCCACCGGTGAACATGGCCAGGTAGTTTCCCACACTGAGCTCTAATTTACGAACCCGCACGTCGACGCCCTGCGCCCGCAAATCCGCAACCGGTATCGCGCCGACACGCAATGTTAAGCCGAAAGTTTCCTGCGACATCGCCCTGAGGCCCACGAGCGCATCGCAGGCAGCTTCGCGCAACGAGCCGGGTACGACGACCGTTCCCCCGTCCCCGCCGAACACAAATGGCGCTTCGATGTCGCCGCAGATGTTGAGGAGAGCCGTGATCGAGGCCGCCCCCACCATATTCACATTCTTGTAGAGCCCCGCCTCGATTGCCCGGGTTGATCCCTGAACATCGGTAAGCATGACGATCCAATCGTCGGGCAACGGCAGATAGGCGTCCAGCTCGACAAACTCGCCGAATTCGTAGAACGGCTCCAGCTCGTTATAGAACAGGTCGGAATTTCCGGATTTGGTAGGGTCTGTGGTCATGTATCCATCACTGAGAGGGTTCCCGCCGTATTTCTAGCTAGAGCGGATGCATCTTATCGTCGTCACGCAATTTGGCATAGCGCGCTGAGCGCATGACCACGCCGGTGATCAATTGCGCGGCGCTAAAACGCCACGCCCGGCGATGAGGTCCGCCGCCTTTTCTGCGATCATGACCACTGCGGCGTTGATATTGCCACGCACGAGTGTCGGCATCACTGAGGCGTCAACGACACGCAGGCCCTGAGTACCGCGAACCCGCAGTTCTGGGTCCACCACGGCCATTTCGTCGTCATCGGTCCCCATGCGGCAGGTGCCGAGAGGATGGTGCACGGTGATCGCTGTGTTGCGGATCACTTCGTCGATCGCTTCATCCGAAACCTTATCACTGCCGGGCATAATTTCCTTGGCGATGAATGGCGCGAGCGGGCTCTGCGCAGCGATGTCGCGGGCAATCCGCACGCCAGCACGGAGTGTCCGCCAATCGGCATCACGGGCAAGAAAATTCTGCCAGATGCGAGGATGCGCCGTCGGGTCGGCTGAAACCAGGCTCACCGTGCCGCGGCTTTCCGGCTGCAGCATGACCAGGCGGGTGGCAAAGCCATCGGCAAACGGCTGCTTGAAGGGTTTGAAATAGGGCCCGGCGCCGAACGGCGCGGCGGTGAAAAGATATTGCAGATCTGGCAATACAACATCGGGCCCACTCTTCAAAAAGGCGACAACGCCGCCCGGCACGTCGGCGGCAAATCCCTTGCCGAACAAATAGGCCTTGGCGAGTTCGCGGACGATTCGATCGGCGCGCATGTTGCGGTGGAACGGTCCTGGCTCGCGGCGTTGATATAGGAGGACAACCGACACATGGTCGCGCAAATTCTTGCCGACACCTGGCAGCGCCACTTCAACCGGGATGCCCTGCGCCTTCAACTCAGCCGCATCGCCAATGCCCGAGAGCATCAGCAATTGCGGCGTATTGATCACCCCGCCCGCGAGAATCACTTCGCGCTCCGCCCGCACCGAGTGGGTTTGGCCGTCTTTCACATAGTCCACCCCGGTCGCGGTGCCGCCTTCGAAATTGACGCGCGTGGTCAACGCCCGGGTCTTGATGGAGAGGTTTTGCCGCCGCAACACCGGGCGCAAATAAGCGGACGCACCGCTCGACCGCCGGCCGTTCCGAATGGTCATTTGCAAGCGCCCGAAGCCCTCCTGCTTTGCTCCATTATAGTCATCGGTCCAGCCGAAACCGGCTGCCTGGCCGGCCGCAGCGAAGGCTTCGACCAGCGGGTCGCGGTAACGGCAGAATTGCGTGCCCAGCGGTCCCGACCCGCCGCGATAATCACCGCCGCCGCCTTCCCAGGTTTCCTGCTTTTGGAAATATGGCAAGGCATGGGCATAGGACCATTCGCTGAGGCCTGATGCAGCCCAACCATCGTAATCCGCCGGATTGCCGCGCACATAAGCCATGGCATTGGTTGACGATGAGCCACCGATAACCTTGCCGCGCGCGCACTCCACCCGGCGGCCATTTACATTGTCTTCGGGCTCACAATAATACCCCCAATCATGCAGCCGACCCTGCAATATCTTGCCCCAACCAAGCGGAATATGTATCCACGGATCGCGGTCCCAGCCGCCGGCTTCCAGCACCAGCACGCTGACACCGGGATCGGCCGACAGTCGATTCGCCAAGGTACAGCCCGCCGAGCCCGCCCCGACAATTACATAGTCGTAGCTGTTGGGCGGACTCATTCCGCCATGCCGACGGCCGTGCAGGACAGCGCTTTCGGTGCTTCGCAGATAATTCTTAAATTGGCGCGCCGGCCGGCACGCAACGCGGCCAGATTTAAATCAGCGCGAGTCGCCCGCCAATTGGCGGCAACGCCGCAGAGGATATTTTCTACCGCCATGCGCCGTCCGCCGTCATGCCGATAGATCAATGTGCCGTCATCTAAATCCCGATCCAGTACGATCACGGCCTCACCCCCGGCCGGAATCGACGCGATGTCCTGGGTGACGAAATGGGCCAGCACGAGCTGACAGGCGAGGCGAGATGTCGCCGTCGCACTAACGATCTCAAGGCGCACCGGCGCGCTTGGCCCTGACGGCTCGGCGGCCCGTCCACTGAGCGGCAATAGGATGAGCACGAGCAGCCCAATATAAACAAATGCTTTGCTGAACACTGAAATAGTTTCGGCCTACTAATTCTCGGAATTTCTCCTGCGCTTCAATGTATCATGATTCTCGCAGCGTCAGCCAACCTGCCCGAGTGGAGGATTCCAGAATATGACGGTAAGAAAAACTATATTTGTTAAAGAGCGGATCACCGCCGAGGCGGGCAGCCCGGCGCTTCGTCCGGTGTGCCGGGTTGCCGCCATTGCGGTGATCGACAATCCCTTTGCCGGGAAGTTTGAAATGGATTTGTCGAAATTGTTCGACACCGCCCTGGCAATCGGTGAAGAGCTGATGCCCCAGGCGGTGGCGATGCTTGACGGCGCGCCGGTGGCATATGGAAAATCAGCGATCGTCGGGGTTAACGGCGACGTCGAACATGCTGCGGCGGTGCTTCACCCAACTCTCGGAAAACCCATGCGCGCCGCCGTCGGCGGCGGTGAATCGATCATCCCCCATACGGCCAAGGTGGGTAGCGCCGGCGCGTCGATCGATGTGCCACTCGCCAACAAGGACAATATCTGGTCGTTCGATGAATTCGAAACGATCACCGTCACTGTGGCCGATGCACCGCGGCCCAATGAAATCATAATTGTAATGGCGGTCTCCGATGGCGGCCGGCCGCATCCGCGTATCGGCAAAGGGCGCGCAGTCACATAACCGCGCACAGCGCTGCTCAATCCGAGCGGACGGAAAAAATCGGCGCAAGCGGCACGCGATCTCGAATGATGTCGCTGGCGCGCTCGGCGATAGCGACAATCACGGCATTGACCGGCCCGGTGGTGAGGCTCGGCATCGCCGAACCATCGACGACATAAAGTCCGTCGGCACCGCGTAGTCTGAGACCCGGCCCCACCACCGCCCCACTATCCGTTCCCATGCGGCAGGTACCAACAGGATGGTGATGGGTATGGGCGGCGCGCTGTAGAAAATCGCGCCGCCCCGGATCGGTTTTGACCGACGGGCCGGGCAGCAACTCACTCTGGCGCCACTCTGCGAGTGCCTTGGCGCTACCGATGCGGCGTGCCAAATCCAATGACGCGGCAAACCTTGTGAGGTCTTGCGGCGCACTGAGGTAAGCCGGGTCGATGAGCGGCGGCGAATCAGGATCGTCCGAAACCAGGCGAATGACCCCCCGGCTTGCGGGGTGGGTGAAGCCGAACATCAAAGTGTACGCAGCGCCCACCGCCGGAGCGTTGAAACATTCGGTCACCGCCGGCAGCAAGACGCAGGCGACCACCAGTTCGGGCGCGCCTTCCTGATCTGCAAGACGGGCATAGAGCAGCGCTTCCGAATGTTGATAGCGCGACGGCGGCACCGGCCGGGCCGCGGCGTAGAGATTGCCGGCGCCAAGCAGATGATCCTGCAAATTGCGGCCGACGCCCGGCAGATCGATACGGCACGCTATGCCGACATCGCGCAAATCCTGGGCCGGCCCGATGCCGGAACGCAACAGCAGAGCGGGCGAGCCGATGGCACCCGCGGCAAGAATAACCGATTGCTCAGCGGTTATTTCCAGGCGCTCCCCATACTGGTCTACTTCGATACCCCGGCAGTGGTCGCCGCTCGCGAACAGAAGGCGCCGCGCCCGGCAATGTACGAGGACAGTGAGATTTTCCCGCCCCATAGCCGGAGCCAAATAGGCATCGGCAACGCTTTGCCGTTGACCGTCGACAATAGTCAGTGTGTTGAGAGTCGGCCCGGTCAGCCGTGCTCCGTTATGCTCTTCCGTTGGCTTGAAGCCGCATTCTTCGCCGGCGGCCAAAAAACTTTGGGTTAACGGGTTCGGGTGCTCTGGGGTGAGAAGGGAGACCGGGCCCGCTACGCCATGATATGGCGAGGCGGCGAAGCTGCTGGTTTCAGAGCGGATGAAATATGGCAAGAGATCGGCGTATCCCCAACCCGGGCAACCGTCTTCAACCCAGCAGTCGAAATCTGCCGGGTGCCCTCTCACATGTGCCATCGCGTTCAGGCAGCTGGTGCCGCCGATAACCTTGCCGCGCGGCCAATCATGCCGGCGCCCGGCGGTGTGCGCTTGGGCGTGCGTTTTGTAGTTCCAATCGCACGACGCGCCGGCGAGGAACGGCCAACGCGCCGGATCGGCGATGGCTGGGTCATCCGCCGGCCCGCCGGCCTCGACAAGAGCGACGCGCGTGTTGCTGTCTTCGCTGAGCCGGGCGGCGAGTACACAGCCCGCGCTGCCGGCGCCGACGATCACGTAATCGAACCGAGTTGCCTGTCGCATCGAACGCGATAATGACTTACCGACGGCAGCGATGCACGGTATATTGCCCTCTGACCAGCAAGAGGGAACCCGGCATGGGAAATACACCGATCAAGGCGCCGACCATGACATTGACGTCCGGCCCGGTCGCGATCTATCCGTGCGTCCAGGAAGCATTGTCACGGCCGGTACCCTACGACTACGACTCCTATTTTCTAAATTTTTATGAGCAGGTCTGTTTGAAGGCCGGCCGCGCCATGCGAAGTGATAATCCAGCCCTCATCCTGCATGCCGAGCCGGCGGTGGCGATTGAGGCGGCGGCAGCATCGCTCATCTCGGCCAACGATACCGTGCTGAATCTGGCCTCCGGCGTGTATGGTAAGGGCTTCGGCCATTGGGCGACGCGCCATTGCAAGCGGCTGACGGAAGTGGAAGTGGCCTATAACGAGGCCATCGACCCGGCGCAGGTGGCGGAGGCGCTCCGCGCCAATCCGGATGTCACTATCGTCTCCGCCGTTCATCACGACACGCCGTCAGGCACCATCAATCCGATCGACGAGATCGGCGCGGTGGTCAAGGCTCACGGCGCGCTGTTGTTGGTCGACGCCGTTTCGTCATTTGCCGGCATGGATGTCCATCCAGGAAGTTGTGCGGCCGACATTTTCATTACCGGCCCCGGGAAATGCCTCGGCAGCTCGCCTGGGCTCTCCATTCTTGATGTGAGCGAGGCCGCCTGGGCGCATATGGAAAATAATCAAACCGCGCCGCGTGCGTCCGTACTCAGTCTGCTCGATTGGAAAGACGCGTGGCGCAAGGAGAACAGGTATCCATTCACGCCGTCGGTATCGGAAGTGCAGGGTCTCGACGCCGCGCTCGATCACTATTTGGAAGAAGGGCCGGAAGTTGTCTGGCAGCGCCATGCACTGACGGCACGGGCGTGCCGCGCCGGCATCAAGGCGATGGGGCTGGAACTCTGGCCGGCGCGCGAATCGATTGCCGCGCCAACCACAACTGCCGTCAAGATTCCCGGCGGTCTAACCACCAAACAAATCCACAGCGTAGCGCGGCAAACCTATGGCGTAACGCTTTCAGCCGGAAGTCGGGAGACATATGACAAACTGATCCGCATCGGTCACATGGGACCGGTGGCAGAGCCGATTTATGCTATCGCCGCCGTCGCGGTGTTTGGTGCCGCCGTCCGCCACTACGGTATCACTGCGGATATCGGTCGTGGGATCGAGGCCGCCATGGCAGAAATACCGAACATCGCCTGACGCCAGCTAGATCCGTAACGGCCAAGCCCTCACGAATAGAAATTTGGCGCCAGCAGATAGTTGGGAAAGCTTTTCGGATCGTGCGAATAGAAGAGTTCCGCGTCAAATTTCTCCGCCAGTTCCTTCAGGCGCAGCATGGATTGGAAACTAGCCACCGGATCGAGGTGGAAACTCGAAATGCACATCAAATCCATATTCTTCTTGCTGTAACAGGCATCGGCGGAAAACAGCATTGGGCGGCGGCCGGCCAGTTCCACCATTAGACTGTAATGGCCCGCGGTGTGGCCGGGCGTCTCGAACAGCCATAAACCCTTGGCGATTTCCTGATCGTTGCTGAGCGTTTCGAATTTTGGCGTGTAGATATCAAGCGCCGGTTCCGGCGGCGCTTCCAAGCCGCGCTTGTCTCTAATCTCCGGCGAAAAGTTCAAATCTGAATAGCCCAGAACTTCGAACGGATGCGGAGATGCACAGGCTTCAAGCTCTTTGGCATGACACAGCGTGCACGCCTCGGTCAGGTGAATATTGCCGCCGCAATGATCGAAGTGATAATGCGAGTTGATGACATAGTTGATGTCGCTCGACTTTAAGCCCACCGCTGCCAACTGCCCGGGGATCGTCTGCGCCTCGGTTTGCTGTGGTTTTTCGAATGGTAATACGCGCTCGACATGGGCGTGATCATATCCGGTATCGAAAATGTAAAGCCCGTCCGGATGGTCGATCAGAACCGAATAACACGGAAAGCGGATTTCGCCGCCGGGCCCTCGATTCCAAAAGGCGTGATAACCGTCGATCACCAACGAGCCACCATCCAAAAGATAAACCTTGTTCGCGCTCATCGCCTAACTCCTGCCTAGCATACCAGTCAATTTCATCACCGTTCTCCGCGATGATAGGGAAGCGCCAGGGCCGGCGGCAAATAGCTATGCCGCGCGAACAGCACCAGCACCACAATCACCATCGCGAACGGCAGCATCTGGACGACATCGGTCGGTATATTCAAACCGGCCACCTGAAGCGCTGTGGTCAGCGCTAGGCTGCCGCCGAACAACGCCGCGCCAAGCAGAACCCAAAACGGATGCCCGCGCGCGAGCATGGCAAGAACGATGCCGATGAACCCAGCGCCGTGGGTCATGAACGGGACAAACAGACCCGCCCCAACATTGGCCATAAAAGCGCCGCCAATACCGGCGAGCAGGCCGGTGGTGAGAACGGCGGCGGCGCGTGTCAATTTGACATCAACACCGGCGGCATCGAGCGCCGCTGGTTTGTCACCGGCGGCCTGAAGATTAAGCCCGATATGGGTGCGCCGAAACAACCAGGCAACAAACACCACCAGCAGCACGGCAAGATAGACGATGGCGTGGCGCTCGAACAACGCCGGGCCGATCACCGGGATTTCTTTCAGCCCGGGAATATCCAGGGTCGGCACTTCCGAAAGCCGCGGATAGGTGCGGCTAAACTGGAAATGATGGAGGAGCGCCGTAAGCCCCTCCGCGCCGATGGTAAGCGCGATCCCAATGACAATTTGATTCATGCTGAGAATGACGCAGAACAGCACCATCAGCGATGCGACGACCATTCCGGCCATGCCGCCGGCGAGAAATCCGAGCCAGAAGGAGCCGGTATAATAGGCCACGACAAACCCGCCATAGGCGCCCATCAGCATCATGCCTTCGATGCCGATATTGAGCACGCCGGCCTTTTCGGAAATCTGCTCGCCCAAGCCAGCGAGGAGCAAGGGGATTCCGACTGTCACCGCGCCGAACAACAACGATGCGACAAAAATCTCGGTAAAAAGCCCGTCCATCTCTCAGGCCCTCCTGCGCTGGCGTGACAGATGATCAAGATACTCGACCAGGGCGAGGAAAATGAGCAGCAGCGCGACGAGAACCAGCACGTAGAAATTGGGCACCCCCAACTTCCGCGACGCACTCTCGCCGCCGATCATGAGGATGGCGAAAAACAGCGTAAACCCGATCACCGCGATGCCATTGAAGCGGGCGAGAAAAACCAGCGGCACGACCAGCAGCCCATAGGCCGGATTCCAATCCGCCCGCATGGTTCCCCACACGCCAAGAATCTCTACCGCGCCGCCAAGACCGGTGAGGCCGGCGCTAAGTGCAAATGTGGCGTAGGTCAGGCGCCCGACACTCAGCCCAGCATGTTTGGCGGCGCGTGGATTGGCGCCGACGATTTGCAATCTAAGCCCGAACGCCGTTCTCGTCATGACGAAATGAACGGCAAAAACCGCCGCCAAGGCAATGATGATACCGCTATGGATGGTGGTATCGAACAGCCGCCCCAAGCGGTCCGCCACCGGCAACGTCATGGTTTGCGGCACGCTATTGGTGGGATCGTTAAACGGAAGCTTGACCAGCACGTTGGCCAAACTAATGCCAAGAAAAGTCATCATCAAGGTGGTGATGATCTCGTTCAGCCCGTAGCGAATTTTCAAAAATGCCGGCACCAGAGACCAGGTCATCGCCACCAGGATGGAGACCGCGCAGCAAATGACGATGGTCAGCCAAGACGGCAGAGACGAGATGAGAAGCGGCGCTAATGCGGCGGAAGCGACCGCGGCAAGCAGGAATTGCCCATCGACGCCAAGGTTCCAGATGCCGGCCCGGAAGGCGACGATCAGTCCCGAGGCAATCAGCAGCAGGGGCGCCGAGCGGATGACGGTCTGTTGGAATCCACTCCAGCTGAAGAGCCCGCGTTGCAGAACACAATCGTAATAGGCAAGCGGATCTTTGCCGAGCGCGAGAAGGATCAGCCCGCCGACAACGAGCGCCAAGACGATCGGCAGTAAAACGCGTGAGACGGAGGAAATCATCGCGCCAGGCCGATCCCGGCAGCGGCGCTCCAGCCTCTATAAAACGGTAGCGTCATGCCGCTTTTGCCCCGGTCATCAAACGCCCGATTTGCGCTTCGGCGTTGCCATGATTATCGACGATGCCGGACAGTTCACCACCGAACATCACGCCAACGCGATCGCAAAGTTCAAGTAATTCGTCCAATTCCGTCGATATGACAATGGTCGCGATGCCCTCTTCCGCCGCCGCGATAATTCGCTCGCGCGCCAAGCGGGTGTTCTGCAGGTCAAGCCCATAAGTTGGTTTGTTGAAGATCACCACAGACGAATCGGCGGAGATTTCACGCGCCAGCAGAACCTTTTGGATATTGCCGCCGGACAGCCGCCCGAGTTGCGTATGCTCCGACGGTGTACGGATATCGTGAGTCTCAATAACTTGTCGGGCATGGCGAAAGATACGCTGCCACAAAGTCACGCCATCTTGCCAATAGGGCGGCGCGCCAATCTCCTTGAGCACGAGATTGGTGGCAACGGAGTGCCCCGCCACCGTTCCCTCGCCAAGCCGCTCATCGGTGATATAGCGCACGCCGAGGCGCCGGCGGGCCGGAACTCCGTCTTGATCAGCCGGCTTGCCATTTACTTCGATGGTGCCCGACAACGCCGGTCGCTGCCCAGCCAGCACTTCGGCCAGATGCTTTTGGCCGTTGCCGTCCACACCGGCTATGCCAAACACTTCGCCGGGTTTAACGGAGAAGCTGATGTCATCGAGCGCGCATTCCCCAGGCTCGGCGCGCGTCACAATATTGTTAAGCGTGATTGCTGCAATGGCTGCGCGATCGAACGCGACGCGTGCCCGTTTGGCGTGTCCCTCGCGCACCAATGTTTCGGCGTCGGCATTGTCCGCCTCCCCCGCGCCGCGGAACATTAAGCGGATGATTTCATCGGTCGCCTCCTCCTCCGCCATGGCGCTTAAGCGCTCCGGCGGGATATCACCGACGAGCCGCCCGCGACGCAGTACCGATATACGATCGCCAAACGCATAGGCTTCGCGCAGTTTGTGGGTGACAAAGATGATGGCGACGCCCTGGTCGCGGAGCCGCCGCATGACGCCGCCTAATTCCTCGACGCCATGCGGCGTGAGCATGGAAGTCGGCTCGTCCAGCACCAACACGTTTCCGCCATGCCAAAGCGCACGGATGATTTCAATCTGCTGCTGTTGGCCGAGTGAAACGCGGCCGACCGGCACTTCTGGATCGATTTTAACACCGAGCAATTCTGAAATTTCGTGAAATCGGCCTAGCGCCGTTTTGCGGTCATGCTTGCGCCACCACACGCCGCCAAGCATGAGGTTTTCAATAACCGTCAAGCTGTTGACCAGCAGTACATGTTGAAAAACCGTGCCGATCCGCAGGCGGAGACTCTCACGCGGCGAGCTGATCCGCACCCGCGCACCGGCGATTTCGATATGGCCGCCGTCCGGCTGTTGCATGCCGGCGAGAATGCCGATCAGAGTAGATTTGCCAGCACCATTTTCACCAAGAAGCGCATGCACCTCGCCGGCATGGAAGGCGAGCGAGATATCATCATTCGCCAGCACGCCGGGAAAGCGCTTGGTGATAGCGTGCAGCGATACTGCGGGCGCCTGGTCAGCCGCCGGGTTCACAACATGCTTCCCGGTCGTGCGCTGCGTATTTTCATCGACGCTTGCCCAAACCGGGGCGGCCCGTCTGGGGCCTCCCCGTCGTTGATGGTCTGCGTTATTCCGCTGCTGGCGCCTCGACAGAGGTCATCAGAGCGCGGACTTCTTGAGCGTCATATACTTCGGCGACCGAAACGGAACCGTCGATGATCTGCTGGCGAACCTTCATCAGTTCGTCCCAGATACCGGCGGGGATGTGATCGGTCTTGAGCAAACGCACGGAATCGTCGGCCAGGCCGATCGTATAACCAACCGTGCCGAATTTGCCGGCGTTCAGATCCTCGACCATGGCGCTGTAAACGGGAATCATGTCCCACAGGACCGACGATAAGAGGTGGCCCTTGTCGAGCCCGGTCTTGTCGCCGATCACATCGATGAACCACGCCTTGCCACCGTCGACCGCTTTGGTGGTTTCAACCGCCTGAATCATGCCGAAGCTGGAGCCGTTGCCTTGGCCAAAAATTACATCGGCGCCGGCCGAAATCACAGATTCAGTCACGCGCCGGCCACCGGCCGCATCAGCATAAGCTGCCGGGCCGATCACCGCATAGACGATCTTGGTGGCCATGCCGGTTGCCTGGACGCCCATGGCGAAACCAGCCGATTGCGAGTTCCACGACGGTGGCTCTCCGGAAACAACGATGCCAACCGTTCCCGTACGGCTCATTTTGGCGGCGAGAATGCCTGCGAGATAGGCGCCGTCATGGCCGCTTAGCGTATAGTCACCAACCAAACCGGGGACCAAGCCGTCCGGCCTATCGACAATTGCCACTGGCACACCGGTCTCGGCTGCGATTTCCGGCGCTGCGGTGTTGTAGCCGCTGGCATGGGCGATCATCAGGCTGGCGCCTTCATCGGCCAATTCGCGCAATGTCGGGCGCACATCGCCATAGCCGAGCCCTTCGGCTGGCAGGAATTCGAGATTGTATTTTTTGGCCACCGCGCGGGCGGCATCAACGCCCTGTTGGTTCCAACCGTAATCGGTGCCCTGTTCCGGTACCAACACCGCAATCTTCTTCACCACATCGCCAGCCTGGGCGCCGACGCTGACCGCAACCATAGCTGCGAGTGCCAGCCCGGCTATGGCGGCGCGCCGTGTCGTATTCGCAATTAAATTATGCATTTGTTGATTGCCTCCCTTTTGCATTGCTGTCGTCCAATCCGCCGGGGCCGGCTCCTGGGCCGAGCCCGGATTGCTGAGCTACGATAACACTCTGTAACGGGCGGCGCAGCGGGTCAACGGCACCCCACCCGATTTTTCTAACTGTTTTCCAGCGCCTTGCGCGCCGCGACAAGTTTTTGTGCGCGGGCTTGGCGCAACGCCGCAATCTTTTCCGGCGTGTAATCGAAGATCCCGCCGCCGCTTTTGATGCCGAGACGCCCGGCTGCCGTTCGCTCGGTAATCAGCGGGCTGACATCGTCGCGGGTACTCAATTCCTTGTTCAGATAACTTCCCACCGCCTGATAGATATCGAGCCCCGCCATATCGAGAAGTGCCATCGGCCCGACGACACTGAGCTTATAGCCGATGCCCCAAGAGACGCATTGGTCGAGTGCTTCGGCGTCGATGACGCCGTCCGCAACTAAATCCACGCATTCGCGCATGATCGCATAGAGAACGCGGTTTTCAACGAAGCCCGGAACGTCCTTCTTGATCAGGATCGGCAGCAGATTGATTTGCCGGATGAGGGCGGTCATCCGCTCGACCGTTTCTGGCGCCGTGTCCTTCCCGGCGACAACCTCAATAATCGGGATAATATGCGGTGGATTGGACCAGTGCATGCCGATGACCCGGCCAGGATTGGAATTTCCTTGCTGCAGCCGAGTGATTGGAATGCCCGACGTATCGCTGGCCAGCACGCATTCGCGCGACACCAACCCGTCCAACGTGGCCAAAAGTTCAAGTTTAAGGTCCACATCTTCGGGCACCGTTTCGATCACCAGATCAGCTCCAGCGACACAATCCGCGAGGCTATCGCTCATGCTGATTTTCTCAGCGCCGCCGTGATCCGGCATACCAAGTGCCTCCAACACGCCAAAGGCGCCACTTATCAGAGCGTCGCTTTTCGCTACGGCGTCGGCGCTGGTGTCATAGCCGCGCACATTCATGCCGCCGCGCGCCAGGGTGGCGGCAATGCCGGGCCCCATGGTGCCCATGCCGATGACCGCTACATTTTTCATATCCAGTTCCGCTCTCACTTCACCACTTTTTGGAATGCCGAACGTTCGCTGAGGCCGCCCTGCCATCGCCGAAGATGCGGTAAATCAGGTAGGCTGATCGGGAAATTGAGGCAGCGCTGAATAATCGGCCCGAGCGCGAATTCGCCAACCGTTAGAGCGTCACCGGCGAGCCAATCACGCCCCTTGAGATGGCCATCGAGCAGCTTTAGTTGTGCCGCCAGCGCATCACCAAATTTTTGCAGCTCACCGCGTTCTTCTTCAGGTTTTTTGGATTCGCGAAACACATCCAAATAGGGGCCGTTGAGCGACGCCAGTTGCCAATCCATCCAAAGCTCGGCATGGGCACGCGCCGACGTATCGGCGGGTAAAAATGCACTTCCCTCGCGACTACAAAGATAGCGAAGAATGGTATTCGATTCCCAAACCACGGTCGCACCGTCAACCAGGGTCGGCACTTTGCCTGTCGGGTTGAGGCTGAGATAGGCCGCATCCGCCGTGTTTTCGAACTGGCGGCCATAATCCTCGCGGCTATATTTCAGCCCGAGTTCTTCCAGCAGCCAGAGAACCTTCTGTACATTGCCCGAGGTCGCGCGCCCCAACAGTCTTAGCATTCAACAAATCTCCTGTTTGTATATTTTGGCAAACGCCACATCCTCACATCACCGATGAAGAAATTATATCGACGCCATTTTGGCGATCGATCAGATAGATCAGGCCGCGATCATCGATGGTGACGTCGTTCGATGAGGCGCGCTCGAAACCGGCCGGCGGATCGGGCTCGTAATATCCGACTTCCTGCGGGCTGTAGGGATCGGCGAAATCGATCAGCCGCAAACCCTGGGCAAACCAGGCAAACGGCACGACCGTACCGACAAATCGCTCGGACGGCTGGTGACATCCGGTCATTGCCGGCTGCGGCGCACCATCGGGATCAACGCCAGCAACCTGGAAAGTCGAAATCGGGATTGGGTTGAGTTCGTTGGTAATGTCGAAGACCCAGGTGAAGGCCGGCGCGGCGGGCCACAGTTTGGCGACATCCTCATCCGCCACGATCATCACTTGACGTCCCTTAAGAGGCTCGGGAAAGGGCAGGCAGGTATGGGTGGGATGGGGGAAATTAGGCGAGGTGTTGAGGCCCGAGATCGCCTTCGGGTTGGCCATATCGTTGATGTCGAGAATGAAGAAACCGTGATGCCAATAGCTCACATACAGGCGATTGCCCACCCGAATCGGATGGTGGCATCGGGGGGGTGTCCAATCGTCCCACGGATAGGCTTCGCCACCGGCCTGCCACTGCCCGGGAATCCACCAGCGCCCGACTTCTTCGGGTTTGGTGGGGTCCGCCAAATCGAGGATCATGACGATATTGCCGATATAGCCTTCGGCCGTCGGCGAGATATAAGCGTAGCGCCCATCGAAATCATAGCGATGTACGCCGCGGCCATGAGTCCGCCATTTGCCGATCGGTTTCGGGTTGGCCGGGTTGGAAACGTCATATATGCCGAGGCCGCCGCCAAACGCTTCATCACCTTCCGGGCCGAGCCGCTCATGATTGACGATCATAATTCCGTCGGCGACCCGCACTTTGTGCGAATGCCAGCCTTGCGGCATGTCGATACGGCTGAGGACTTTCGGTTTTTTCGGGTCAGCGACATCAATGATCGTGGTGCCGCTCGGCTCGCGCATATGTCCGACATAAAGCACCGTACCGTCGACCCAGACCTGGCCGCCGCCAGGACAGTCGATATGGGCTAAAAGTTCGGTGTTACTGGCCTTCGCCATATCTGCCTCGGGCTCCCCGCGTGCAATCGGCTGTCAGTCGATTCTGACGATGTCGCCTTCGGGCGTTTTGCCATGCTTTTGATACAGCGCCAACGCTTTCAGCGTCGGCTCGTCGCTGGCGACAAACAGGACCGCCGGTTCGCTGTCAGAGCCGTTGACATGCTCGCACCAGTGGCCGCCCGGGACCGCGACCGTGTCGAACGGCGCCCAGTCGATGCGCTCGCCGCCGATGATACTGTGCCCGCTGCCCTCGAACGGTGCGACCAACAGGCTGGCATTCTGTTTCAGTGGCTGGGTGCGTTCTCCGGGGCGCAACATCTGGGCGAAGAAAGTGATGGTTTTAAAAACCGGTTGGCCGTTGGTCGGGTCGACATATTCAACGATCAGGCCCTCATAGGAATCGCCGTCCCAATCGCGGAAACTCTCCAGCAATTCGCGCATCACTTCCCAGCGATAGACATACATTGGAGAGGCATTGCCGGTGCCGCGGTCATGCGTGACAAATCGCGGCATCATGCCGCCACGGCTATAAATCTCGCGGGAATATTCGCTCGACACCCGGGCCGACTGAACATTCTTGCGAATCCGCTCGCCGTCTACTTCCTCAGTGTAATCATGCTCAAAATAGGTCGCGTTCAACGTCTCGACCAACGGCAAATCGAGAACGCTTAAATTTACCGCCGGGTCGTCACCCTGGTTGCCATGATTGTGCCAGGTGTCATGCGGGGTCAGCACCATATCACCAGGACCAAACACAATATCTTCGCCCTCGACGCCGGTGAAATTCATCGTGCCGGTCAGACCGAAGCGGATGGCGTTTGGCGAATGGCGATGCGGCGGCATGATCTCGCGCGGGTCGTTCAAGCGGTAGGCGGTGTACATGGTCGATACCGACGCGCGGCGCGGCGCGAGGCCAGGATTGACCAATATCAGCGAACGCCGCTCAGACGATTCCATGGTGATGAGTTCGGCCGAGCGCAGCAGCAGCGGCTCGATATCCTCGCGGTATCTCCAAACGAACGGCAGCGCCTTTTTCTTGTCCATGACCTGGCGGTCCTCGTCATGGTTGGCGCTGGTATCGACCGCCCAAAAGGGCGCCATGTTCTTACGAAACACATCTTCATGGAGAGCATCTAAAGCCGCTGTCATTCAGTCCTCGCACCGTTGAGGGATAGGCCGTTGATCCGCTCGCGGCCGGCGCTTCGTCCGAGCAGGCGGATCATCGATAAACTAACAATACGAGGCCGCACGTATCCTTACAATCTCGCCCCGGTCCGACCGCGTCTAGACCACCCAGCGCGGCGGGCCGAGCGGGTCGTCGCCTTCGTCGAGCGGCGGCACATAGGCGTTGGCGCCGCGCGTGCTTTCATTGTTGTCATATTGGCGCAATTCCAGGCGCGCGATTTGATTGCGGTGCACTTCGTCCGGCCCGTCGGCGAGGCGCAAGAGACGTGCCGTAGCGTAGGCCTTGGCGAGGCCATAATCTGACGTCACCCCGGCACCGCCAAAGGCCTGGATCGCCCAGTCGATCACCTCGCACGCCATGTTCGGTGCCGCCACCTTGATCATGGCGATTTCTTTGCGCGCCACTTTGTTGCCCACGGTGTCCATCAGCCACGCCGCCTTCAAGGTGAGAAGACGCGATTGCTCGATCTTGATGCGCGCCTCGGCGATGCGTTCCTGGGTCACGGTCTGGTCCGAGATCGCCTTGCCGAAAGTGGTGCGCGATTTGGTCCGCCGGCACATGCGCTCGAGCGCGCGCTCCGCCATACCAATAAGCCGCATGCAGTGGTGGATACGCCCCGGCCCGAGACGGCCTTGCGCGATCTCAAAGCCGCGCCCTTCGCCGAGCAGCATGTTGCCCGCTGGCACTCGCGCGTTGTCGAAATATACTTCGCCGTGCCCGTGCGGCGCTTCGTCATAACCGAACACCGGCAGCATGCGCTTAATCGTCACCCCGGGATGCGGCAACGGCACCAGGATCATCGATTGCTGTTTGTGGCGGTTCTCATTGTCGGGATCGGTTTTGCCCATGACGATCAAAACTCGGCAACGCGGGTCGAGCGCGCCCGACGTCCACCATTTGCGGCCGTGGATGACATACTCATCGCCGTCACGGCGGATTTGCGTCTCGATGTTGGTGGCGTCCGACGACGCCACCTCGATTTCGGTCATGGCAAAGGCCGAGCGGATTTCTCCCGCCAACAATGGCTCAAGCCATTGCTTCTTCTGTGCGTCGCTGCCGTAGCGCACCAGCACTTCCATATTGCCGGTATCGGGCGCCGAGCAATTGAACGCCTCGGGGCCGAAATGCGAGCGCCCCATCTCTTCGCAGGCCGGCGCATATTCGAGATTGCTGAGCCCGGCGCCAAGTTCGCTACCGGGCAGGAACAGGTTCCACAGGCCCGCCGCCTTGGCCTTTTCCTTCAGCACGTCGAGATAGGGGATCGGCTGCCAGCGGTCGCCCGTGGCGATCTCGGCCAACATCTTCTGCTCATTTGGATAGACATGCGCTTCCATAAACGCCGCCACCCGGTCGCGAATATCGTTCGCCTTGTCGCTATAACCAAAATCCAATGTCTTTCTCCGTGCTAAAATGACGCGCCGTTTCGATTCACTCCGAAGGCTATTCTACAGCGTCACACGGTCGGTGTTTCGGGAAAATTGTCTGGATCTATCGATTGGTTCAAACTATGTGGCTAGCTCCTGGATTGCCGGCCGTGATATTTCGAAATCTCGCACGCGCCAGCCCACGGATCATCACGATATCCGACCCATCCGGCGATCGGCTCGAATGTGGCGTATGCGCTGGGTCGGATGATTGTGACTGGCTGTAACTTTGCCGGCACGAATTCATCATATTTTTGCACGCCATCTCGGCTGCTTAGACCTTGTGAAAAACTTCGCCTTTTCCTCGCACCAATCCCCGCCAACGCGCCGGCGGTGCTTGCCATATGCACCGGGGCACGCTGGCGGGGTGATCGCCGCTGAGGGGAAACGGCGAACAGTGGTGCGACGGAGGCCCGTTCTCTAGGCGCCGAAGCTGAGCGGGCCTTGCGGCAATGCGAGGCCGAGAGCTTGGGCGAGGACGGTCCAGTGCATGGTTTCGTCGACCGCAATGCGCCCGGCGACATGTGAATAAGCAACGTCGCCGAATTTGGGAATCACGCTGAGATAGCCCTCGATCGCCTCTTTTTCGAGGCGCGCCGCCAGCATCAGCACATCGGTCTGGTTCTTGAGCGTACCAGCGTTTAGGTCGGTGGCGTATTCGCCCATCGATTTGGGCTCGACCGGCGTGCCGCCAAGGGCGCTGACCGCGCCGGCGAGCGCGTCGCGGTGCCCCTTGTGCTGACTTTGAAAGGCGACCGCCACGCCCAGCACGCCATCCTCCAGCAGGCCGCTTTCGGCGCCCAGCTGATAGGCATTGATCGCCTGGTGCTCGAGGCCAAGGGCATCGTTGAGGATCCACAAATCGCCGGCGGCGTCACCAGAAGCCATGCTTTTCTCCGCCGCCATGCTATTGCAGCCGGCGATCAAGCCAACGGCAGCGGCTGAAAGTGTTGCTTTGCCGAGGCCGTTGATGAACCTTCGGCGCGACCTATCGGTGACCTTGCTTTCCATCGAGGTGATGATTGTCGACATTGATTTTCTCCTGCTAAGTGGCTGACATCATTATGTAAGGCCGATCGATTGGCGGTTAGGCGCGTAGACGGCACGGCCCGCCGTGATCCGCATGACCTCAGCAGTTACGCAGGCCAGCCGCTTTTGGATGCAGGAATATTTGTTGTGGCCTAGCCGGCGCTCGGCAGGACGGCGCCCTGATAGATCACCGGGCCGGTAGGCGCACCGCTCGGCGAGCCGCCTGGCGGCTCCACGCTCACCGCCAGGGCCACCGCGCTCAGGAGAACTTTCTCCATTTCAGGCGTCAGCGCGATCGAAATTTTAGCATCGGTGGGGAGCAGGCCGAGCGAGCGCGGCGCGCCGCCACCAGGTGGCACCAGCCATAACTCAAGCGCCCTTTCACCGGCCGCCAACTGGCGCGCCAGCACCGCCTCCGGCGCTGCCACCGGGCGAACGATCATGCGATCAGCGGTGAAATCGAGCGTCACCATCAGCATCGGCGTGGCCGCGGATTGATTCAGCACAGCGACATAACGCAATCCTGGCGCTTCCGGTATCAACTCGGTGGCGGCGATATAGATCGCCAGCGCCGCCGCAATGGCGCCGGCGCCGAACGCCGACCAGCGCCACGCGGTACGGACCTGACGCCCGGGTTGAAGTTTCGGTGGCGCGGCGGCACGCGCTGCGCCGAGAATATCCAATATTTTTTCGATGCGGCCGAGAAGTTCGGGCGGCGGCGCGACGGGCTGGATGTCATCAGCCAACGGCGCCAAATGTTGCTGCCACGCGGCCACCAGTTCGGCGAATGCCGGATCGCGCGCACACAGCGCCTCGGCCTCGCGGCGCGCTGCCGCCTCGAGCGTGCCCAGCACATATTCGGCGGCGAATCCGTCTCTCTCGCTATAGGCTTCCGTCATCGTCAAGGCGTTCCTTGCTCGAGGCATTTTTTCAATTGCCGCAAACCACGGTGGATCCAGCTCTTCACCGTACCGAGCGGGGTGTCAAAACGCGCCGCCAGCTCGCCATGGGTATAGCCTTCTTGATAGGCGAGGGTGATACAACCGCGCTGTTCGGCGCCGAGCTTCTCGAGGCAAGCGGCGAGAGCGCGGCGCTGCTCGCCCGCGATCGATTGCGCCAGCGGGCTTGGCTCAGGATCGGCGGTCTGGGCATAACCGTCGGCATCGTCCAGAGACAGCTCAGGCTTTTGTTGGCGCCGCCGGTCAAGCGCGCGGTTACGCGCGATGGTGATCATCCAGGTCATAGGCGTGCCCTTCTCGGGGCGGTAGTCGGCGGCGCGGCGCCATATTCGGATATAGACTTCCTGCAGTACCTCTTCCGCCTGCTGCCGGTTACGTAAGATACGCAAGGCAACGCCAAATAGTTTCGCGCTGCTCGCGTCGTAGAGCCGCGCGAAGGCGCTGCGGTCCTGCGCTGCCACGGCGCCCAGCAGTTCTTCCAACGTTGACGCCTCGACCTTGCTGTCACTTAGCATGTTGCGGCACTCGGCCTATCCCGGTTGGCTTCCGGCTTGCTGCCCTAATAAGCGGCGGACGGTAATATTCATAGCCGAGGAACGGCGTGAATGCACGAGCAGGAAAAATAGGGTAAATAACCGGCAACTCAGATTGGGAAACAAATCATGCCAGATGACGCCCTTCTTGAACGACGCCATCGCCTGCTCGGCGCCGCCTCTCCGCTATTTTATAACCGCCCGCTGCATCTCGTACGCGGCGAGGGCGTCTGGTTGTACGACGCTGAAGGCCGACGCTACCTCGATGCCTATAACAATGTGGCAAATGTTGGCCATTGCCATCCCCATGTTGTCGCGGCACTCGAAAAACAGGCGAAAACCCTGAACACCCACACGCGCTACCTGCACGAGGCAATCCTCGATTATGGCGAGGCGCTGACCGCCACCTTCGAAGATGATTTGAGCCGGCTGTTCCTATGTTGCTCAGGCACCGAGGCCAACGAATTGGCGCTCAGAATCGCCAAGGCGTGCAGCGGCGCAACCGGCGTCATCGTCACCGATTTTTGCTACCACGGAAATTCCGCCGCCATCGCCGAGCTGAGCACCGCCTATCCGGGGCCGGAGGGGATTGGCGCGAATGTGCGATCGGTCACGGTGCCCGATACCTACCGCTTGGCACCGGGTGTCAGCGAAGCCGACGCCGCAGATATGTTCGCCGCGCAGGTCGACGCGGCCATCGCATCATTAGCGGAAAGCGGCATGAAGACCGCGGCATTTCTCGTCGATACCGTGTTCGCTACCGAAGGCCTGCCCAACATGCCGGCCGGCGCAATGGAAAAAGCCGTGGCCGCGGTCCACGCCGCCGGCGGTTACTTCATCGCCGACGAAGTGCAACCCGGTTTCGGCCGCACCGGCGAAAACATGTGGGGCTATCAACTGTATGGCGCCGCCCCCGATCTCGTAACCATGGGCAAGCCGATGGGCAATGGCCATCCGCTGGCCGGCGTCGTCAGCAAGCCAGGACTGGCCGAGGAATTCGGCGCGAAGGCCATGTATTTCAATACATTTGGCGGCAACCCGGTCGCCGCTGCCGTCGGTCTCGCGGTGTTGCAAGTGATCGCGCAAGAAGGCTTGCAGGCGAACGCACTCAAGGTGGGCAACCATCTCCGAGCGGGGCTAAGCAAATTGGCCGAAACGCACAATATCATCGGCGACGTGCGCGGCCATGGCCTGTTCTCAGCCGTCGAATTCGTGCGGGACCGCACGGCGAAGACGCCGGCGCCAGAAGCAGCCAGCGCCGTGGTTGAGGCGATGCGGGAGCGCGGCGTCCTCATCAGCCGCACCGGGCGCGATGACAATATGCTCAAGATTCGCCCGCCCCTGCCGTTCTCCCGCGAAAACGCGGACCTGTTAATAGAGACGCTCGACGAGAGCCTGGCCGATCTGTGACCGCGACGCGGGCGCCGCATGACTGATTCTGATTTCTACAAGATCAGCATCGACGCGCGGGCAGCGCGCATGGAGCGTCTTGCCGTGCAGGCGCTCAAAGCTTGGGACATCACCGATTGCCGGCCACAACTGGTAAAAATTCGCGAGAACGCGGTGTTTCGCGTGACCAGGGCGGACGGTTTCGATGCCGCGCTCCGGATTCACCGCTTTGACTATCATTCCGACGCCGCGCTGCAATCAGAATTGAGCTGGATCCGGGCCTTGCAGCGGGACGGTATCAAAGTGCCCGCTATCATCCCCGCCAGCAGCGGCGCGGCCTTCGTCACCACTCGTGTGGACGGCGTACCAGAGCCGCGCCAGGTCGATATGGTGACGTGGCTGGACGGCGAGCCGCTCGGCAGCATCGAGGGCGGCCTTAGCGACAGCATCGGCGATATCACTCAGGCGTTCACCGAAGTCGGGCGCTTGGTCGCGCAGCTGCACAACCATTCCACCAGCTGGCAACGGCCTGACGGTTTCGTTCGACACGCCTGGGACGCCGATGGGCTGACCGGCGAGGCCCCCCTATGGGGAAGATTTTGGGAATTTCCCGGCCTCGAAAATGCCCAGAGGCAATTGATGGAGCAGACGCGCCTTGTCGCACGACGCGCCTTAATGGAGATCGGTGAGGCAGAACAAACCTACGGCCTCATCCACGCCGACCTTAATTTCGACAATATTCTCATCCGTGATGGGCGTGTCATGGCGATCGATTTCGATGATTGTGGCGCCGGCTGGCATCTCTTCGACCTGGCGACCATCTCCATCCTGTTTCTCGGGACCGAACGCTACGATATGGTGCAGCGCGCCGTCATTGCCGGCTACCGCCAAGAGCGTCCGCTCACAGATGAAACATTGCGGTTGATGCCGCTATTCTACTTGTTGCGCGCTTTCACCTATCTCGGCTGGATTCACACCCGGAACGAAACGCGGACGGCGCAAGAAATCGCACCCAGTATCGTCACCATGGTCTGCGAGTTGGCGGAACAATATTTGCGCGCGGACGGCGCGCTGGAGGGACCAGCATGAAGGCAGCGATATTATCGGAATCCGGCCTGGCGATCAGTGAAGTGCCGAAGCCGGAGATAACACCCACCCAAATACTCGTTCGCGTCCGCGCCGCCGGCCTCAACCGGGCTGATCTCCTGATGATGGATGGGCGGATGCACGGCCCGTTGGGCGGCGCCGGAACCATTGCCGGGCTGGAATGGGCCGGTGAGGTGGCCGAAACCGGCAGCGAAAGCTCGGGTTTCAAACCGGGTGATCGGGTGATGTGCTCGGGCGCTGGCGGATACGCGGAATATGCCGCCACGGATTGGGGCCGCGTCTCACCACTCCCGGCGGGGGACATGAGCTTCGAGCAGGCAGCGACGCTGCCGATTGCGCTTCAGACCATGCATGACGCGCTGGTCGGGAATGGCCGCCTCAAGCCCGGCGAATCGGTGCTCATTCAAGGCGCCAGTTCCGGCGTCGGCCTAATGGGGCTGCAGATCGCCAAATATCTCGGCGCCAAGCTGGTGATCGGCACATCGCGCGATGCTTCCCGGCGCGCTCGGCTGAAGGATTTTGGCGCCGATATGGCGATCGACCCAAGCGACCCGGCGTGGCCCGATGCGGTGCTCGAAGCAACCGGCGGCGGTGTTGATTTGATCGTCGATCAAGTTTCCGGCGGCGTGGCGAACCAAAACATGAAGGCCGCTCGGGTGTTGGGGCGCATCGTAAATGTCGGCCGCCTCGGCGGCTTTAGCGGCGAATTCGATTACGATCTGCACGCCCTGAAACGCATCGACTATATCGGCGTGACCTTCCGTACGCGATCAGCTGATGAGGTGCGGGAGATCGTTCGCAGCATGCGCGCCGATCTCTGGCCGGCGGTGCAAGCGGGCACACTTCACTTGCCGCTCGACCGCGTTTTTCCGCTCGCCGAGGCGGCGGCGGCGCTAGAGCATATGCGCGCCAACGCCCATCTCGGCAAGATCGTGCTCAGCGTGTAGCCGCTCAGCGGTTCTTGCGGTTCTCGACCAGATCGGTCACCACCGACGGATCGGCGAGGGTCGAAATATCGCCGAGTTCATCCTGTTCGTTGGCGGCGATCTTGCGCAGGATTCGACGCATGATTTTGCCCGAACGCGTCTTGGGCAGGCCGGGCGCCCATTGAATCAGGTCTGGGCTGGCGATCGCGCCGATTTCCTTGCGCACCCATAGGACCAATTCCTTGCGCAGCTCCTCGCTCGGCTCATGGCCAAGGGTCAGCGTCACATAGGCGTAGATGCCTTGCCCTTTGATGTCATGCGGATAGCCGACGACAGCGGCTTCGGATACAGCCTTGTGTGAGACCAACGCGCTTTCCACTTCGGCCGTTCCCATGCGGTGGCCGGAGACGTTGATCACATCGTCGACACGCCCGGTAATCCAGTAATAGCCGTCAGCGTCGCGGCGCGCGCCGTCGCCGGTAAAATAGCGCCCCGGATATTGCACCATATAGGTACTGATAAAACGGTCATGGTCGCCGTAAACTGTCCGCATCATACCCGGCCAGGAATCGCCGATACACAGCAGCCCGGTGCAGGCGCCGTCCAATTCATTGCCCTCAGTATCGACGATCAGCGGCTTAACGCCGAAGAAGGGGCGCGTGGCCGAGCCTGGTTTCAACGCCGTCGCGCCCGGCAACGGCGTAATCAGAATGCCACCGGTTTCGGTCTGCCACCAGGTATCGACGATCGGGCAACGCTTCTCGCCCACCACATCGTTGTACCATATCCAGGCTTCGGGATTGATCGGCTCACCGACGCTGCCGAGGATGCGGAGCGACTTGCGCGAGGTCTTGGTCACCGGTCCGTCGCCCTCGCGCATCAGGGCGCGGATGGCGGTTGGCGCGGTATAGAAAATATTGACCTGATGCTTGTCGACGACCTGCCAGAAGCGCGATGAATCGGGATAGTTGGGCACGCCCTCGAACATCAGCGTGGTGGCGCCGTTGGCCAGCGGTCCGTAGACGATATAGCTGTGCCCGGTCACCCATCCAACATCGGCGGTGCACCAGTAAATATCGCCGTCGTGATAATCGAATACATATTTATGGGTGAGCGAGGCAAACAGCAGATAGCCTGCGCTGCTGTGCAGCACGCCTTTGGGTTTGCCGGTCGAGCCCGAGGTATAGAGGATGAAGAGCGGGTCCTCGGCATCCATTTCCTCCGCCGGGCAATCGTCGGAGACCATTGCCGCTGCCTCGTGAAGCCAGACATCGCGTCCGTCGACCCAATCGATGGCACCGCCGGTGCGCTTAACGACGATCACGCTCTTGACCCCTGGGCTTCTCTCCAACGCCTTATCTGTATTGGCTTTGAGCGGTATCGCCCGGCCGCCGCGGAGACCTTCATCGGCGGTGATAACGCAATTGCTGTCACAGTCATGGATGCGGTCGGCGAGAGAATCGGGCGAGAATCCGCCGAACACCACGGAGTGGACCGCGCCAATGCGCGTGCAGGCGAGCATGGCGTAGGCCGCTTCGGGAATCATCGGCATGTAGATGGTGACCCGGTCGCCCTTGGTCACGCCGCGGGACTTCAGCACATTGGCCATGCGGCAGACTTCGCGGTGCAGTTCGCGATAAGTAATCAATTTCGAATCGTTGGGATCGTCGCCTTCCCAGATGATTGCGGTCTGGTCGCCGCGCGTCTCGAGATGGCGGTCTATGCAGTTGGCGCTGACATTGATCTTGCCGCCCTCGAACCAGCGAACATAGGCGTCCGTTCCGAATTTCGAATCCTTGACCTTGGTCCAACGCTGAATCCACTCAAGCGATTCCGCCTGCTCGGCCCAAAAGCCATCGGGATCGTCTATCGAGCGGGCGTACATTTCGTTGTACGTCGCTTCGTCACAATGCGCTGCCTGAGCCGCCTCAGGCGATACAGGAAAAATCTCGTTTTGGTGGGGAATCATTTGGCGTTCCTAGCTCCCGGTATACGTCACAATCCGGCCGGTCAGGGCCAGCTTCTGGTGGGATTATCGGTTGATTGCCGGCGCCGGGCAAGTCGAGCAAAGGGCGTGGCAGCCACCTTTATGCCGCCGGTGCTACTGTTCAAGAACGATATCTTCGCCATCGATTGAAACGCGCAAGGCGCGCAACCATTCGCCGGCGCATGGTCCGGCCAAACACTCGCCGGTTTCAACCCGGAACAGCGCGCCGTGGGTGGCGCAAAGAATGTGCCCGCTATCCTTGTCGATGAAGCGGTCGGGCGTCCAATCGAGCGGGCCATCGGTATGCGGACAGCTGTTCTCATAGGCGTAAATCCGCTCACCCTTGCGGGTGATGAAAAATTCGAACGCCTGCGGGCCCTCGCCGATCTCGAAACCCTTGCTGCCGCCGTCGGGTATATCGGTGAGACTACAGAGAATCTTGCGGCTGGTTTCGTTCATGAACTGCCCGAAAGCATCTGTTCAAGATCACTGATCAACTCACCAACGTCTTCAATGCCGATCGAGAGCCGCAGCAAGTTCCCTGGCACATGGCTCTTCGGCCCTTCGATCGTGGCGCGGTGTTCCACCAAGCTCTCGACGCCGCCGAGCGACGTGGCGCGCAAAAATATTTCGGCGCGTGACGCAGCCTGGATCGCCACCGCGCTGCCACCCGCGACCAATACCGATAACATGCCGCCAAAGCCGCCGATCATCTGCCGCGCTGCGATGGCGTGGCCGGGGTGAGAGGCCAAACCGGGATAGAGTACAGCGTCGAGTTTTTCATGGCCCTCGAAATGGTGCGCGATGGCGAACGCCGATTCGGAAGCGCGCTGCACGCGAAGATAAAGTGTGCGCAGCCCGCGTATCAAAAGCCACGCTTCAAAGGTGCCGAGCACGGCGCCGCCCAACCAACGGGCTTCGTTGACCCGTTGCCAGGCATCGTCGGCCTTGGCGGTCAGCAGGACGCCAGCCAGGACATCGCTATGGCCATTGAGATATTTTGTGGCCGAATGAAAAACGATATCGGCGCCAAGCGCGAGCGGGCGCGTCAGCACCGGCGTGGCAACCGTCGAATCGACCGCGAGGCGCGCGCCCGCGTCATGCGCAGCGCGTGCGGCGGCGGCGATATCAATCACATCCCAGGTTGGGTTGCACGGCGATTCGATCCACACTAGATCGGTCTTGGCAGCGCCAACCGCTTCTTCTAGGGCGCCTGCCTGAGTGGCATCGAACAGTGCGACCTCGAGCTGCCCGGCGGCGGCCAGCTGGTTGAGGCGTGACAATGTTCCCTGATAGATCAGACGCGGCGCCACCACGCGTGCGCCGGGCGGCAAGGTCGCGAACAGAGCATTGGCAGCCGCAAGGCCGGAGGCGAAAAGTAGAGCGCCAACGGCGCCTTCGAGACTGGCCAGCACCGCTTCGGCCGCCGCGGTCGTCGGATTGTCGCCGCGGCCATAGCTAAATGCCGGATCAATCAGCGCATACTCCGCGTCACGCGCGAAGGTTACGGAGGGCTGTATCGGCGGTGTTACCGAGCCGTTGGCGGGGTCAATAAAATGCCCCGCTTGCGCGGCTATGGTTTCGCCCCTGCGTTCGCCGCTGGTCATCTCGATCGCGCCATCACGCGGCAACGCCCGCCAACTTGCAGATGATCTTCCACTCCTTAGGCGCGACCGGGCCGACCGAGAGGCGCGAATGACGCACCAGAAACATCTCGGAAAGATCGGGATGGGATTTGATGTCAGCCAGCGTGACCGGGCTCTTTACCGGCATCAACGCCTTGATATCGACCATGCCGAACACGCCTTTCGCGTCGGTGGGATCGGGGTAATGCTCTTTGACGATTTCGACGACGCCAACGATCTGCTTTTCATTGACCGAATGATAGAAAAACCCCCGGTCGCCAATTTTCATCGCCTTCATATTATTGTTGGCCTGATGATTGCGCACACCATCCCATTCGCTTGGGCTATCCTTCACCTGATCATCCCAAGACCACGCGCCCGGTTCGCTCTTAAATAACCAATACGCCATGCGCTTTTCTCCCGTTCTGCCTTATCGCCCGTGAACGCATAGTCTAGCGGCGCGCGGCGCGGCGCACCACTGCTTGACCAAAATGTTTACTCAGAACTCAGGGCGGAAGGGACGAGACAAGAGGGCAGCGATGGTCTCGCCGATATCGGCACCCCGGTGCAGTACAGCATCGACCGCGCCGGCAATTGGCAGATCAATCGCCAGCTTTTCGCCGAGCGCGACCACAGCGGGGGCGCTGGTGACACCCTCGGCCACGCTGTCGCGCCCATCAAGAATGCTTTGTAGCGGCTCGCCTTCTCCTAGCGCCTGGCCAAGCGAGAAATTACGCGACCGCGTACTGGAACAAGTCAGCACCAAATCGCCCAGACCCGAAAGCCCGGCCAGAGTTTCCAGCCTGGCGCCCCTGGCCCGGGCGAGGCGCACCATCTCGGCGAAGCCCCGCGTCATGATCGCGGCGCGCGCGTTCTCGCCCAAGCCACGGCCAATGGCGATGCCGGCGGCGATCGCCATAATGTTCTTCAGCGCGCCGCCGATTTGCGCGCCGATCATGTCGTCAGAAAGATAGGGCCGGAAGGTAGCGCTGCCGAGCGCTGCCGCCACGGCCTCTCCCAATGCGCTGTCGCCACAAGCTAAAGTGACGGCGCTAGGCAAACCGCGCGCCACCTCATGCGCGAAGGTCGGGCCAGAGAGAACGGCAATCGGCCGATCGCCTACGACGTCACGCGCCACGTCGCTCATAAGGGCGCCGCTTTCAAGTTCAATGCCCTTGGCACAGATGACAATCGGCGGCACAGGGTCCAAATGCTCAGTAAAATCTGCGGCGATAGAACGTAAATACTGGGCAGGCATGGCCAACAACAGGAGATCAGCGGTGCTGAGCGCCGCTGCCTCAGTGCTTGCCGAAATGGCAGGATCGAGGGAGATGCCTGGCAGGAAACGCTTGTTCTCGCGCGCGCCGTTGATCGATGCCACCACGTCTTCTTCGCGTGCCCACAATATAACGGTCCGCCCGGCGCGCGCCGCCGTAGCCGCCAACGCCGTCCCCCAGGCGCCGCCGCCAACAACGCCGATATGCTTGATGGTTGTCATGTCGGCGCAAACTATGCCCGCCAAAAGCCACCAGTCGCAAACGCTAATAACCCTCTCCCGTCCGGGATGAGATTTGTTGCGCTGTCGCCGACGTCCTTGTTTTCTTTACTTATCTATCGTCCGACATACATGGTCGTGGGCGCGGAGCGCGCCGCAAAGCGAGCGGGACTGTACCGACGATTTCAGTGGGCCAACGATGAGCTCGAAAAACTGGCCGTCGTCGCCCATGTCAACGAGTTGAAATTCATGAGGTAATCGACCTACGAGGCCAGCATGGGTTTTGCTAATCTTCGCCCACTCCGCTTCGGCCAAAGCCCTGGTTTCAAAGGTTGCGAGGCTGATCATAAAGATTTCGGGCGCGGGCGGCAGGGGTTCAAGAGCAGCTTCAACCGCGTCGTCCACTTGATCCACTTGATCCACTTGATCCGCCACCGCACCGCGCCCGGATTCGAATGCGGCCGCCTCGTCGTCAAGTTCAGCCTCCAGGCTGGCTATCAATTTCTCTTCCGCTTTGCCCAATTGGATCTCCGCCGCTTGCTTGCTGGCAACCGACTCTTCCGCCTCCTTCATCGGTGCCGGACTTTCCGCGACCGGTATGGGAGCCGACTTAGGCGGCGGTTCAGGCTGCGGTACCGGCGCCTCCGGTACTGGCGATTTTTTCTCCGGCACTGATGGTTCGATCACCTTCACCGCGCCGCTTTCCTCCCGGAGCAATTCCTTGACCGACAGGGTCACTCTTTCTGGCTCGGGTTGAGCCACGATTAGCAAGCCTTCTTCGGCATTCTCCGACACCGGTTTTGCTTCGGCGGCAGGCAACTGTTCGGCACTGGGCAAAATCGTCGGTTGGACTGGCTTGGGACCGGGCGGCAATGGCAATCTGCTGGCTTCCGCATCGACCGCGCCCGATTGCACCTTGCCGGGCGACGCGCCCGATTCGCTATCGCGCGTTCGCTCGGGCGTCGTGCGCGACCCGGTGGCGAGCGGGAAGTTTTCACCTCGCCCAGCGATCGGCTCCGGTCCGTCGAAAACTGTGGCGGCGGCTGCGCGCTCAGGTACGTCGTCGAGGGCCGCAAGATCTATCTCAATGGTCGGTGCCCCCTCCCGACCGGCAGTGAATTCCGGCCGTTGATCGCCGACAGTTGCAGAGACAATGTTCGGGCTCGCCAAAGCTGGGCCTTCCCCCCCAGTGGCGAATGTGGACTCGGCCGGATAGGTGTCGCTTTCGGCCCAGCTTGCCGACGCCTGACTGTAAAGCGCTTCGGCCTCGCCAAAATCGCGCTCTACGCCGAGGCCGCGATCATACAGATAGGCGAGCGCGGCCTGCGCCGATTCATTGCCCTTGTCGGAAGCCCGCTGATACCACGCTGCGGCCTCGCTATAGTCGTTCTCGACGCCTAAGCCGCGCTCGTAAAGCGAGCCGATATGAAATTCCGCCAAGGCATCGCCTTGGTCGGCGGCACGGCGATACCATGTGAGCGCCAACGCCGGATCGTGTGGCACGCCGAGACCGCGCTCATACAGAAGTCCAAGCGCGGTCTGCGCCGTAGAATCGCCTTCATTGGCCATAGCGAACACACGGTCAGCGCGCGAGCCGGGTTCCGCTATTGGTCCCTCTGCGCAGGACACGACGGCCAATAGGATGATAGTCAGCATTGCCGTGCCGAGACGGCGCGAACCGCCGATCGCGGCCGTTCGCGAGATACGGCGGAAGAATCTGAAGATGATAAATGCTGGGTTTCGCACGCGACTCGACTGCCCCCGATTGCTTCGTAAACTTACTGCGGAATAGCCCGAGGCGCCAGTCCGGGCTGGCAACGAGGCGTCGCTTGCCACTTTATAATCGCCGGATCGGGCGTCGTGACACCAGAACGAAGCGCAGCACCAGGCCAGAGCAGGAGACGATCGCGCCGGCTAAAAATCCCCACATCAAGCCGGGCGGGCCGATGCCGGCTTCAAAGGCCAAGAGATAGGCGACCGGAACGGCCACCCCCCACCACGACACAAACTGCCAAACTGGCGGCAGCCACACATCCGCCATGCCGCGCAAAGCGCCCATCAGCACGGCCTGCCAGCCATCGAAAATCAGCACCAGACCAGCGATAAAAATCAGCGGCGTCGCAATCAGAACCACCGCCATGTCGTCGGTATAGATTTGCGCGAGCGACGGACCAACGGCGAAAAAGAGGCCGGCAAAAACAGCCATGATGAGAAAGATCAAAAAAAACGCGGACCAGCCGGCGCTGCGGATATCGGAGGCATTGTGCCGCCCGACGGCGTTGCCGACGCGTATCGTCCCGGCTCCAGCCACGCCAATGGCACTCATGAAAACCATCGCCACCAAGTTGAAGGCGATCTGATATCCGGCCAGAGGCACTGTCCCGAGGAAGCCGGCCAGCATCGTCAGGGCGCTAAACGCGCCGGCTTCGAGGCCGCGCGCCAGGCCCATGGGAAGGCCAATGCGGCGAAGTTTGCGCGCCGTTTCGCGAAAATTCCGAATCGCTCCGCCGATGCCCAAATCCGCTCGCCTGCCCAAGTTCAGCACATAGAGAGTGAGCACGCCGAACATGGCCCAGCGTATGATCGAGGTCGATAGCGCGGCACCTTCGGCGCCCATTTCGGGCACGCCAAAGGCGCCATAGATGAATATTAAATTGAGCCCGGCATTGGCGAACACCGCAAGAATAGTAAGCACCATTACCGGCAGCGGACGGCTCAGCCCTTCAAGAAAGAAGGATGTCGCCACCCACATGCTCAAGGCGGGCAATCCCCACGAGATCATACGCAGCACGCCGCCGCCGCCGGCCGACAATTCATCCGTTTGTCCGATGACGCTGAGGACAATTTCGCCAAGAAAGCAGATTCCCGCCATTGCCAGGCCCAGCACGAGGCCATGAATCAGACCGACCCGCCAATACACGCCGCAATCGCGGTACGCGCCGGCGCCATGCGCCTGTGCCACCAGCACCACAGTTCCCTGCAACAGCCCGACGACAACCAGTATCATGACCACTTGCAGCGCGTTGGCGGCGGCGTAGAACGCCAAATCAAGCGTCCCGTAATGGCCGATCATGGCGGTATCCACCGCGACCATCACTAACAAGCCGGCGCGCGCAATGATCATCGGCACCGCGAGGCGGACGGTGCGTTTCAAATGGGTGGCGAAATTCATCGTCGGGCCGATATTCTCGGCGCCGCCCAAAGTTTCGGCGGTGATTTTACGGGTGGGCATTGCGCCAGAGACTATCCGAACCGAGGCAGCTGGATAAGGACCGAAAATAAATTATTTTGTCCCCTGCCAAGGCGCTGGTAACGCTGCAAGCGACAACCTATTATGATTGCATCTAGTTTGATCGGGCCCGCCCGGTTGGGCAAAAAGGATGATACGAGCGGAAATTCGAGGAAGATAAAGTATGGCAAAATCAGCTCAACTGAAGACTAATCAGTACGCGTCACAGGATACCGCCCGTTCCGTTCGCCGGCTTTGGCCGGTATTTTTTGCGGCTTTGCTGGGCATGTCGATCATCTACGGCGTCGGACTTGCCGATTCTTCAACGCTGCACAATGCCGCCCATGATTCGAGGCATTCGCTAGCGTTTCCCTGCCACTAGGCCTGATCGGGCAGCGCGAAATGCAATTGCTTGCGCGAATTCTCCTGCCCGCCGTCATCGCCGGCGTCATCGCCGGCGCACTCCTGACAGGCTTGCAACATATCGAGGTTATTCCGCTCATATATGAGGCGGAAACCTTCGAGACGGTTGCGGCTGGCGGGCATGTGCACGAATCGGACGCAATCGAAACTCACGAAGCAGAACCCTGGGCGCCTGACGATGGCCTGGAACGCGTCAGCATGACGTTGCTCGCCAACATCATCGCAGCCATCGGCTTCGGCCTGCTGCTGTCGGTTTCTTTTGTTCTCTTATCGGCGAGGCAGCGAAGTGTGGTGTGGCGTGGCGGCCTGTTGTGGGGTCTCGCCGGATTCGCGATATTCAATCTGGCGCCGGCCCTCGGCCTGCCGCCGGAGCTTCCTGGCAGCGAGGCGGCAGCGCTCGAAGGGCGCCAGGGCTGGTGGATATTGACCGTCGTCCTGACCGCGCTCGGCCTCGGCATCATCGCTTTCGCCCGGCCTGTCTATGTGCGCGCGCTCGGTGTTATTCCGATTGCCATTCCGCATTTCATCGGCGCGCCAGCCCCGGAGCATCATGGCGGCCTGGCGCCGGAAGAAATGGCCGAGCGATTCATTTATGCTTCACTCGCCACCAGCGCCGCGTTTTGGCTGGCGCTTGGCGCGCTGACGGCATTCCTGCACCGTCGCATGGGCGGCTCCCGACAACGCCGATTATCGCCGACTTTGAGCTCCTAATCCGAGCGCGAAGAATATTCCGATACAAAATCCTTATTTAGGCAAATATTTGGCTCCTATGTGCTTGTTTCGCACAGATGATGGGTGTTGAATGACTCTTGCGCCGCGATGCCACAACACCGGCAAAACAGTGTGATTTCTCGTTAACTCAAGCCCGCCAAAACACAGGAATTCATGCAACATCGAGGTCCATTCGTCAGCCCTCACGGGTTGGACTCGCTGGGTATCGAACAGGTTCGAACTGCCCACTGGAATTTACCCACCCCCGCACTCTACGAAGAATCCGTCCGCCGAGGCGAAGCTCGTGTCGCTAAGGGCGGGCCGCTTGTCGCGCTGACCGGAATCCACACCGGGCGTTCGCCAAACGACAAGTTTTTCGTCCGCGAAACGTCGACGGAAAACGATATTTGGTGGGGAAACGTCAACCGGCCGATCGATACCGAACGCTTTGACAGCATCGAGCGCCGCATGATGGCACATTTCAAGGGCAAAGACGTCTTCGTGCAGGATTGCTTTGCCGGCGCCGACCCGGCCTATCGCCTGCCGATTCGGGTGGTATCAGAATATGCTTGGCACAGCCTGTTCGCGCGCAATCTGTTCATCACGCCCAGCCTCGACGAATTGGCCGGCCACGAGCCGCAATTCACCATCGTGCAGGCGCCGGGTTTCTCCGCCGATCCAGCCACGGACGGGGTGAACTCCGAGACCTGCATCTTGGTCAATTTCGCCAAGCGCTTGGTCTTAATCGGCGGCACCTCCTATGCCGGTGAATGTAAAAAATCCGTCTTTACCATCCTCAATTTTTTGCTGCCGGCAAAAGGCGTGTTGCCGATGCACTGCTCGGTAAACACCGGCAAAGGCGGCGATTCGGCGATTTTCTTTGGCCTTTCCGGCACCGGCAAAACAACGCTCTCCGCCGACCCCGAGCGTACCCTGATCGGAGATGACGAACATGGCTGGTCAGATAGCGGTCTGTTTAATTTTGAGGGCGGCTGCTACGCCAAGGTGATCCGCTTGTCGGCAAAGGCGGAGCCAGAAATTTACGCGACCACACGGATGTTCGGCACGGTCCTCGAAAATGTTGCGATGAACGACGAAACGCGCGAGCTCGATCTCGACGATGCTGGCCACACCGAAAACACGCGCGGCGCCTATCCCCTCTCCTTTATACCCAATGCCAGTGCCGTTGGGACCACCGGTCATCCGGACAATGTCATCATGCTGACCGCCGATGCTTTCGGCGTGCTGCCGCCGATCGCGCGGTTGAGCCCGGCCCAGGCCATGTATCATTTTCTATCGGGCTATACGGCCAAAGTTGCAGGCACCGAAAAGGGCCTTGGCAACGAGCCGCAAGCGACCTTCTCGACCTGTTTCGGTGCGCCGTTCATGCCACGTCATCCATCCGTCTATGCGGAAATGCTGCGCGATAGAATTCAGCAGACAGGGGCGCGCTGTTGGCTCGTCAACACCGGCTGGACGGGCGGCGCATACGGCGTCGGCGAGCGCATGAAAATTTCCCATACCCGAGCCTTGCTGCGGGCCGCATTGGACGGATCACTCGACAAGGTCGCAATGCGCCGCGATCCGTCGTTTGGCCTCGACGTGCCGGTAACTTGTCCCGGCGTGCCGGATGAGGTGCTGAATCCGCGTGGCACCTGGAACGACAAGAGTGCTTATGACACTCAGGCCAGCGATCTGGTCGGGCGCTTCCACAGTAATTTCACCCAGTTCGAATCCCATGTCGGTGCTGAAGTAAAAGCCGCTGCTCCCCACACGGCTTAACGCCGACGAGCGGCGCGCGGCTAACGGCCGGGAAGATTGAGGGAAACAGGCGATGATTTCGAGCGACGAGCGCTATACCAAAAAATTTGCCGAGGTGAATGGTGCACGCATGGCCTATCTCGAGGTCGGCACTGGCGATCCCATCATATTTCTACACGGCAACCCAACGTCTTCTTATTTGTGGCGAAATGTGATGCCTCATGCGGAAGCGTTGGGCCGCTGCATCGCACCGGACCTGATCGGCATGGGGGATTCGGACAAGCTGGCCAATTCGGGGCCCGAGAGCTACCGCCTGGCCGAACACCAAACCTATCTCGACGGCTTATTGGATGTCCTCGGCGTCTCCCACAACGTCATCATGGTCGTCCATGATTGGGGCGGTCCGCTCGGCTTCGATTGGCTGCGGCGGCACGCCGAAGCGGCCAAGGGCGTCGCCTACATGGAAACCATCGTAACGCCGATGAAGTGGGACGCATGGCCCGAACAAGCGCGCCAACTGTTCCAGGCTTTCCGCTCTCCTGCGGGCGATAATATGGTGCTCGAAAAGAACATATTTGTCGAACGGGTCCTGCCGGGCTCCATTATCCGCGACCTCAACGAGGCTGAGATGGCGGTCTACCGGCGGCCATTTATCGAACCGGGCGAAAGCCGGCGGCCTACTCTCACCTGGCCGCGACAAATTCCGATCGACGGCGAGCCGGCCGAAGTGGTCGATATCGTGCGCGCCAACGATGCCTTCTTGAAGGCGAGCGACATGCCGAAACTGTTCGTCAACGCGGAACCTGGCGCCATCCTGCAGGGGCCCCTGGCCGATCATTGCCGCGCTTGGCCAAACACCAGCGAAGTGACCGTAGCAGGAAATCATTTCATTCAGGAAGATTCGCCGGACGAGATCGGCGTGGCACTGGCCGAGTGGATTCGCGGACTGTAACTGACTCCTAACCTTGCAGGCCGCGCCCGACGCCGGCGACTACGGAGAGCTTCATGCTGCAATATTTCGACACTCTGCCCTATACGGTGGTCGCGGTTGGCGCCGGCAGCGGAATTGGCAAAGCGGCGGCTGAACTGATGGGTGCGATGGGCGCTTCCGTGGGTTGCCTGGACCAGGATGCGGAGACCGCAGAGGATACAGCCCGAGCGATCGAGGCGGCGGGCGGCAAGGCCTGCTCCTACGCGATGGATGTAACCGACCCGGCAAGTACTGCGCGCGCGCTCGATCACGTGGAAGATATTTTGGGCGGGATCTCCGGGCTGGTGAACTGTGCGGGCATCACCGGCAAGACGGCGCTTAAGGGCTGCGATGTCGATTTGGATGATTTCGATCAGGTGCACAATATCAATGTGCGCGGCGCGTTGATCGTCTCCCAGGCGGTGCTGCCCGGCATGTTGGCGCGCGGCTATGGCCGCCTCTTACATGTCGCCTCGATTTCGGGCAAGGAGGGCAACGCCGGCATGCTGGCCTATTCCACATCCAAGGCCGGCCTCATTGGCTTGGTTAAGGTGCTGGGAAAGGACTATGCACAGAGCGGCGTCACCATCAACGCCATTGCGCCCGCCGTGGTGCGGACCCCGATGGTGGATGTCCTACCGGAAGAAACCGTCAGCTATATGACCGACAAGATTCCGATGAAGCGCTGTTGCGAGCTAGAGGAAGTGGCGCGGATGATCGCCTGGATCGTCTCGCCGGCGTGCAGTTTCAATACCGGATATGTCTTCGACCTGACGGGCGGACGCGCCACCTATTAGCACCGCCGGCGCGCGCGCGCGCTAATATCAATTGACCAAGATAGCGTTGCCGACGAAGCCTTCCTCGATGCGGATGATCACGACGCCGCTGCGGATCAGCTGAGCCGGCACCACGGCGGAGGTTTCGCCGTAGCCATCCGCCTGATAACGCGCCGTGATGGCCTGCGATATCTTGTAGAGATCGTTCACCGACACATCCTGGCCGAGAAAGCGCCGGTAGCTCGGCAGCAATTCGCTCGTCGAATAAATCGAAGAGCCGTCAATAATCACGCCGGCCAGATCGAAATGCATCTCTGCCGCGTCTTCCCCTGCGGGAGCATCCGACGCCTGATTCTCTCGCGATACATCGAGCACAGCGTCGATACGCGCCCACTCCACTTCCGCGTTGCTAAGCGAGGCGCTTTCGGTTGCTGCTTTTTCGACCCGCAAATCCGCTGGCTGCACAGGAATTTCTTCCACTACGGGAACGGGTTCACGTTCAGGCGCAGGGACAAGTTCGGGCTCAGGCTCAGGCACAGGCACAAGTTCAGGCTCCAAGGCAACGACCACTGTTTCGGCAATCGGTTGTTCAGGCGCTATTTCTATTTGCTTCAGGCTTTCGGCCTGTTCTTCCAAGACGGGCTCGACAATTTCCGCCACGACCGCCTCAACCGGCTCTCGCGGCGTCTCTGTTTCAGCCGCGGCTGTCACGATCACGATTTCTTCGGGCTCGGCGGTTGGGTTCTGCGGCGGCGTTTCGGCGGGCCGCACGACCACAATCTCTGCCGCGGAATCCTCCACAGTGATCTCGACAGGCTCACGCTTGGCCGCGCGTATGTCGATGATCTTGCGAGGTAATGTCGCAGCAACCACGACTTCCCTGCGGTCCACTACCCGCGGCCCATCTGGCGGCGCGTCGGGCGCCATTTTCAGGTCGGCTTCTGCGTCACCAACCGAGTTCAGAGGTTTCGGCGAGATCTCAGCAGCTTGTGCGACAACCGAATCATTTAATGGCGCCTGAGGTTTTTCCTCGGCTCTTGTAGCGACTGCCTTTTTCGACAGCTCCGGCGCTCCGTCAGTGGCTACGGCGGCGGCGGCGACCACGACGATGATCTCTTCTGGCGACTCTGGCGAGACTTCGGCAGTCGCCTCGACGATCACTTCCTCACGCACCTCGGGCGTCGTCTCGGTGTCGGCGATTTGCTCGACTTTCGTGGTTTCGGACTCTTCCGCTGCCGCCTCCTCAGCATCGATGCGGGCGGCCAGCCGCGGCATGACGGCGCCGACGCTCCGGCCCTGAGCCGAGAATAGCTCCGCCACATTGTTGAACAGGACGGCGCTGGTGAGCGGATGCACGCGCTCGATTTCGGCCAAGATAGAGAGGGCACGGCGATAGAGCGGCTCGGCCTCGGCGAATCTGCCTTCCAGATAATAAAGCTGAGCCAAATCATTCAGGCTGACGGCAACCGCCATATGATTGGGGCCGAATTCCCTCTCCTTGATCAGGATCGTCCGCATATACAGGGTTTCCGCCAGATCATAGCGGTTTTGCTGGCGATAGAACTTCGCTAACCTGCCAACCAGCACGGCGGTGGTACGATGGCCCTGGCCGAGCGAGCGTTCGGCGATTTGTACGGCCTCGACAAAGAGCGGTTCGGCCAGCTCAAGACGGCCCATTTCGACGTAAAGCTCGCCGACATTGGCGCGCAGGACTGCGGCAGTGGGATGATCAACGCCAAACTCTTTCTTATGCAATGCAATGATTTCAAGGGCGAACGGTAGCGCCTCCTGAAATTTTCCCTGCCCGAAAAAGGTGGCGTACTGGTTGTAATTATCGAGAAGAGTATCGGATTGAGCCCACCCGATAGCGGGAGTCAAAAGCACCGCGACACTTGCCGCCATGGCCCATCGTCTGGCTTTCATGACCCCCTCTTCTCTTTTGCTTCCTGCATAAAAAACCTAGGCACGCCCCGCGTCAACAATTAGCCATACGCGCTGCCGCGCCGCTTTCCAATTCAAAATCGGCGAGCACGGTGCCAATCAAATACAAAGAGCCGCAAATGAGAACTCGGCCGGGCGCCTCCTCCCGGATCAACCGGTCGAGCGCCGATTGCACATTCTCCGCCGGGCGGTTTGCCAGGCCGAGGCCAGTTGCCGCTTGGCAAATATCTTGGGGGGTAAAACTAGCTTCCACGTTCGGTACTGCGACGCCAGTCAGGCCGACCGAATGCGCGGCAAGCGGGCGTAGGAAATCCGCCGGCGGCTTGGTGTTCAGCATGCCAACGATCAGGTAGAGCGGCTTATCGCGCCAGGATATCGCCTCCGCGATCGCCACACCCGCCGCTTCATTGTGCCCACCATCCAACCACAGCTCCCAGCCGGCCGGTAACAACGGCGGCGAAACCTGTTGTAGGCGGCCGGGCCAGCGTGCGCCGCGCAACCCTTTCTCGACCGCAGTCGGAGAGAACAGCGGCGCGCCCATGGCCTCCAGCGCGGCGATCGCGATGCCCGCATTGCCAATCTGGTGCCGGCCAATGAGAGCAGGCAATGGAAATTGATAAGAGCCGGATGGGCCTTCATAGCGCAGCCCTTCTCGTTCAGCACGGACCTTCCATTCCCGGCCATAACGCGACAGCGGCACATTTAATTCGGCTGCGCGGGCTTCTATTACCGCATCGGCCGCGGCGGCTTGTTCACCGATAATCGCTGGAACACACGGTTTCAGAATGCCGGCTTTTTCCCCGGCAATTTCGGCGAGCGTGTCGCCCAGATATTGCGTGTGATCGATCGAGACCGGGGTAATGATGCTGAGGGCCGGGCGGGGCACCACATTGGTTGCGTCCAATCGCCCGCCGAGACCGACTTCAAGCACCAGAAAATCCGCACCGCTCCGGGCAAAGGCGAGAAGAGCCGCGGCGGTGGTGATTTCAAAGAATGTGATCGGCGCCCCCGCGTTGGCGGTTTCGCATTCGCGCAATAGCGAGGCGAGGCGAGGCGCCGCGATGTCGGTTCCATCGAGACGGATACGCTCGTTAAAATGAACCAGATGCGGCGACGTATAAGCATCGACCCGCTGCCCAGCAGCGCGCAACATGGCCTCCAAATAGACGACGGTGCTGCCTTTGCCATTGGTCCCAGCGATGTGCAGCACCGGCGGCAATTGGGTTTCGGGATTGCCCAGGATGTTCAGCAATCGCTCCATGCGGCCCAGCGAAAGATCGATCAGCTTGGGATGGAGGTGATGCAGGCGGGCGAGAATGCGAGCGCTCGGATCCGCCGGTAAATCGGTCATTCGTGAGCTTGGTCGGCTTGGACCGGCGACAGCTCGACCACCTGGGCGGAAGGGACGGTGTCGCGCAACAGCGCGATCACTCTGCTCAGCGTGTCGCGCAAGTCATGGCGGCGTACCACCATGTCGATCATACCATGTTCCAAAAGATGCTCGGAGCGTTGAAATCCTTCCGGCAATTTTTCTCGGATCGTATCCTCGATCACGCGCGCGCCGGCAAAACCGATCACCGCACCAGGCTCAGCGATGGCAATATCGCCCAACATGGCGAAAGACGCCGTCACACCGCCCGTGGTCGGATGCGTCAGGACGACGATATAGGGCAGATGCGCCTCTTTCAGTTCATCCACCGCCACAGTGGTGCGGGCCATTTGCATGAGCGAGAGCGTGCCCTCCTGCATGCGCGCGCCGCCCGATGCCGGCACGACGATAAAGGTGGAATCCTGCAGCACCGCCAGCCGCGCGGCGGCGAGCAAAGCCTCGCCAACGGCAACACCCATGGAACCGCCGAGAAAGGCGAATTCGAACGCTGCTATAACTACGGGTTGGCCGCCGAGCGAGCCATGCGCGACGATAACTGCGTCCTGATTGGGCTCGTTGCGCGCATCCCTGAGGCGGTCCTGATAGCGCTTGCGGTCACGAAAGCGTAGCGGATCGGCCGTCACCTCGGGCAATTCGATGGTCTGATATTCGCCGTCATCGAACAGATAGGCCAGGCGCTTTTTCGCGTCCAAGCGCAAATGATGATCGCAATGTGGGCACACACGCTGATTATTCTCGAGCTCGCGGTGAAAAATCATTTGCTCGCAGCTGGGGCATTTTTCCCACAGATCCTGCGGAATGTCGTCCTTGCGGAACAACCCGCGCACCTTGGGGCGGGCAAATCGGTCGAGCCAGCTCATCCTGAAGCCTCCTTGGCCGACTGGCGCACGCCGGAACTTAAGGCCCGGACCAGAGAAAGAACGCTATCTACTGTTTGTGGCGTCGCGGCCCCGCTATCGTTCAAACTGTTTTCAATCGCCGAAATGATCGCGGAACCAACCACCGCAGCATCCGCCGACGCGGCCACGGCCGCCGCCTGTTCCGGCGTCTTAATGCCGAAGCCGACGGCAATGGGAAGATCGGTATGCCGACGTAGCCGGGCGACGGCGGTATTTATCGAATCGGACGAAGCGCTGGCGGCGCCAGTGATGCCGGTGATGGAAATGTAATAGACAAATCCCGAACTGTTGGCTAGCACGCGTGGCAGGCGCGCGTCATCGGTCGTCGGCGCGGTCAGACGAATAAAGGCCAAACCCGCCTCCAAGGCCGGCAGACATAATTCGCCATCCTCCTCGGGCGGCAGATCGACGATAATTAGGCCATCGAGCCCGGCCTCTAGCGCGTCGCTTAAGAAGCGCGCGACACCATAAATATAGATCGGATTGTAATAGCCCATCAGGATCAACGGCGTCTCGCCATCCTCTTCGCGAAAGCGGCGTACAAGACCAATGGTTTTCTCCAGGGTAATGCCGGCCTTGAGCGCGCGCTGGCCGGCGGCCTGAATAACCGGCCCGTCGGCCATCGGGTCAGTAAAGGGTGAGCCGATTTCGATAATGTCTGCGCCGGCGGCGGGCAGACCGCGCAAAATCTCGAACGAGGTCTCGATATCCGGATCGCCCATCATAGTAAACGTGATCAGGCCACTCCGCCCAGCCTCCCGCAGCGCCGAGAAGCGCCGTTCGATACGCCAGCTCATATGTTGGTCTCCAACGCTTCCGCCACCGTGAAGATATCCTTATCGCCGCGCCCGCACATGTTCATGACGATGAGATGATCGGCGGGTAGGCTGGGGGCGATTTTGGCGACATGTGCCAAGGCATGGGCGGGCTCCAATGCTGGAATGATGCCTTCCATACGAGAGCATAGTTGAAAGGCTTCGAGCGCTTCGGTGTCGGTGATCGGTTCATAATCGATGCGCCCCATATCCTTCAACCAGGAATGCTCGGGCCCGATGCCGGGATAATCCAGGCCGGCGGAAATAGAATGTGCTTCCGTGATCTGACCATCTTCGTTCTGCAGCAGATAGGTGCGGTTGCCGTGCAAAACGCCGGGGCTGCCGGCGCTGAGCGAGGCGGCATGTTGGCCCGATTCGATGCCGTGCCCAGCCGCTTCGACGCCGATCATCGAGATCTCCGGATCATCAAGAAACGGATAAAACAGGCCAATCGCGTTCGAGCCGCCGCCCACACAGGCGATCAATGTATCGGGCAACCGGCCTTCGGCTTCAAGAATCTGCTCGCGCACCTCTTCGCCGATGATCGATTGGAAATCGCGCACCATTTCCGGATAGGGATGCGGCCCGGCCACGGTGCCGATCAAATAATAGGTTGATTCGACATTGGTGACCCAATCGCGGAGCGCCTCGTTCATTGCATCCTTTAAGGTCTTTGAGCCGGACGTGACGGGCACGACCTCGGCGCCGAGCAACTTCATACGAAAGACGTTGGGCTTTTGCCGCTCGATATCGACCGCGCCCATATAGACCGTGCATGGCAGATCGAACAGCGCACAGACCGTGGCGGTGGCGACGCCATGCTGCCCGGCACCGGTTTCGGCGATGATGCGCGTCTTTCCCATACGCTGGGCCAACAGGATCTGGCCGATGCAATTGTTGATCTTGTGGGCGCCGGTATGATTAAGCTCGTCGCGCTTAAAATAGACTTTCGCTCCGCCCCAATGGGCGCTAAGACGCTGGGCATAGTAAAGCGGGCTCGGCCGGCCGACATAATGCTTGAGCCAATAACGCATCTCATCGGCAAATGCGGCATCTATTTTCGCCGCGCCATAGGCGGCCTCGAGGTCGAGAATAAGCGGCATCAGCGTTTCGGCGACATAGCGCCCGCCGAATTTCCCGAAATGGCCGTCTGCGTCCGGTCCGGCGCGATAGGTATTGGCTGTATTCATTTGCTTTCCGAGTAATGATCCGTCCGGTTCAAAGCGTTGCGCTTAGGGCGAGAAAGCGCCGCACCAGTTCGGGATCTTTTTTGCCCGGCACCGTTTCGACGCCGGAAGAGACGTCAACCGATCGGGCACCCGATATCCTAACGGCTTTGGCCAAGTTGTCGATATTAAGCCCGCCGGATAACAGCCACGGCAAACCACCGGCCAGGTCCGGCTGCTCGGCCAGCATCCGCCAATCAAAAGCTATAGCATTACCGCCCGGCAGTGCGCCTGCGAGGGTCTTCGGCGCCTTAGCGTCAAATAATATCCAATCCGCGACGGTGCGGTAGGGCTCCGCCGCGGCGACATCGCCGGGCGCCGCAAGCTTGATCGCCTTGATGATGCCGGCACCGGTCCGTGCCTTAATTTCAGTGGCGCGCGCCGGACTTTCGCTGCCATGCAACTGCACGAAATCCAATCGCAGGCTGGCGAAGACGCTGTCCAGCAGATCATCCTCGGGATCGACGAACACCCCGACCCGGAAAACACCCACCGGCACTGCCTGGGCAAGCTCACCGGCCTGTGCCGGCGAGACACTGCGCGGTGATGGCGGATAAAACACGAAACCAACAAACCGCGCGCCACCTTCCACCGCCGCAGCGACGGCCGCTGTATCGCTCAAGCCGCATATTTTAGCGCTGAGGCCGGTTTGGGCCATGCCAGAATCCAGTTTTGTCATAAATACGCACACTCGCGCTGGGCGCTTATTCGATGATCCGGGGCCCGACGTCAAGAACTTCGCGCATTCGCGCCGTGCCGCATGTTAGCGCCGCATCCGATGTTCAGGGGACATCCCGAGGCGGCGCGATGCGATTCCGCCCGGCGCCGATTATAGCGGCTTCATCCGTGCCACCCGGCGCGCCGTCCAAGCGTTGCCTGAGCGAGGATATCTCCCGCTCCAGTGCGCGCACATGGCGCTTGCCTCGGCGAACTTCAGCGCGCCAGCGATGATCGAACAGCCATCGTATCAAGGCGCCTAAGATGAACCCGAAGGCGAGCGCGCCGATAACCGCGGCCCAAAGGGGAATATCCAGCTCATACGGCAAGGGATCAAAATGAACGCCAACCGGAGTCCGGTTCGCGATCGCAAAAGCGATAACGATAAACGCCACCGGGACGGCGACAATCCAACCGATAAATCTCACGCCCTATTTCCTCAGCACCTCGACCGCGCCGGACGCGCCCCGCAACAGACGCGGGTGGAACGGGAGGGACGGCGTAGTTACTTCTGGCGGTTAATTCTGATTTATACGCTCGCGCAGTTCCTTGCCGGTCTTAAAAAACGGCAGATGCTTCTTTGCCACGTCGACCGATTCGCCGGTGCGCGGATTGCGCCCAACGCGCTCGCCGCGCGCGCGCACCGAAAAGGCGCCGAAACCGCGTAATTCCACACGGTCGCCGCGGGCCAAAGCGGTGCTAATTTCGTCGAACACTTTGTTCACCACACGCTCGAAATCCCGGTGATAAAGACGAGGATCGGGATACATCTCCGCGAGCCGCTGAATGAGTTCAGATTTGGTCATATTCCGCTCCCTCTATCGCCGTCCTATTTCGCCAATATGCGAGCAAGTTATCTATTTGCTTGAGTTTTTCTACTCGCGACCGAGGCCAGGGTGCCAAACGGCGAGTAGGCCGTCAAGCATCAGACGGCGCGGCACAACCGCCCCCCTGACGGACGAGACGAGACGTTCGACAATATCATCCGCCTCTGTGGCATCCAAATCATAGACCGGCAGCGAAGACGAGACGCCGCGCTTACTGTCAAGCCAGGCCAAGGCTTCTGATTCGCCGCCTATTTCGTCGACCAGGCCGTTCGCCACAGCCTGGCGCCCAGTAAACACTCGGCCATCCGCCAGCGCTATCGCGGCCGCCGGCTCCAGGCCGCGCCGCTCGGCCACAAGCCCGACAAAAAGCTCGTACATATCATCAACCACCGCCTGGCTGGCGGCGCGACCGCTCTCGTCAAGCGGCTCAAAGGGTGACGGCACGCCTTTCAGCGGCGCGCTTTTGATCGCCTCGGTCCTGACGCCGAGATCGGCAAGCATTTGGCTCACATCCGCAGTCTGCAAGATTACACCGATCGAGCCCGTGATCGTGGAATTGCGGGCGATAATGCGCTCAGCGGCAAGCGCTGCCATATACCCGCCCGATGCCGCAGTTCCATCCATTACCGCAATAACCGGTTTTTCTCGCGCGACAGCGCTGAGAGAGAGAAACAGCGCCTCACTTCCGGCCATAGTGCCGCCGGGTGAGTTGATGCGGACGATCAGTGCCTTGATGTCGCTATCGTCGGCGATTTCGGCCAAGAGCTCGGCACGCTCGGGCTCGTCGACGATCAATCCTGTGACCCACAGGCGGGCTATATAATTGCCGCCCGCCGGGCCATCCAGGGCGAATCGGCCGACCGCAACGACGACTAGCGCGACCACTGCAACGATCGCCAGGCTGCGCCAAACCACGACGCCCCGTTTGAGACGCCGGCGATCGAGCAACCTATCCGGATCAAGTTTCATCCAGCCGATCCCGCTCCGAGTTGCCGGTCAAACAGCAGGAATACGCCGCGTTGACCGGCGGCGTCGGGCCTACGAGTCCTTCTTGTCCTCTTCGCCACCGTCCGCCGCTTCGGCTTCCGCCGTCACCACTTCGTCTGCGACTTCTGTGACTTCTTCTGTCGCCTCAGCCTCGACTACCGTGGCTTCTTCTGTGGCCTCATCGGCCTTGATTGGCGCTTCGGCCTCCGCAGTGTCGGCGTCGTCCGCATCGGCGGGTTGGCTGGTGCCGGCTGCCTGTTTCTGTTTGCGGCTGATGGCCGCACCAAGAATATCGCCCAGGCTGGCACCGGAATCAGTCGAGCCATATTCCTCGACGGCCTGTTTCTCTTCTTCGGCTTCCAGCGCCTTAATGGAAAGCGTAATGCGCCGTCCGCCGCGATCGATTTGCATCAATTTGGCGTCGAATTTGTCGCCCACGGCAAAGCGGTCGGGCCGCTGCTCATTACGGTCACGCGCCAAATCTGATCGCCGCACGAACCCTGTCAGGCCATCGAGCAGTTCGACATCCACGCCTTGGTCATGCAGCGCGGTGACGGTACAGGTGACAGCTTGTCCTCTCTTCGCGTGTGCGGCCTGGAACGGATCGTCATCCAATTGCTTGATGCCGAGGCCGATGCGTTCCTTCTCTATATCGATGGTCAGCACCTTGACCTTGACGTTGTCGCCCTTGTTGTAGCTCTGAATGGCGGTTTCGCCGGGCAAGGCCCAATTGATATCAGACAAATGAACCATGCCGAATATTTCGCCCGCCAGTTCCACAAACAGGCCGAATTCGGTGATGTTCTTGATCTCGCCCTCGAGCACGGTGCCTTCGGGATTTTCCTCTTCAAAGGTTGTCCACGGATTGGCCAGGCACTGCTTGAGGCCAAGGCTGATACGCCGCTTGTCCGGATCGACGTCGAGTACCATGACTTCGACTTCTTGGCTCGTCGACACGATTTTGCCAGGATGGACGTTTTTCTTGGTCCAGCTCATTTCCGAAACATGGACCAGGCCCTCAACGCCGGGCTCAAGTTCCACAAACGCACCGTAATCGGTGATGTTCGTCACTCGGCCGGTATATTTGGTGCTGATCGGATACTTCGCGCCCACGCCTTCCCACGGGTCAGCTTCAAGCTGCTTCATGCCGAGCGAAATACGCTGGGTCTCGGCGTTAAAGCGAATAACCTGAACCTTGACGCTCTGGCCAATTTGCAAAGCATCGGTCGGGTGGTTGACGCGGCGCCACGCAATGTCGGTGACATGCAGCAAGCCGTCGACGCCGCCCAAATCGACAAAGGCGCCATAATCAGTGATGTTCTTGACGATACCTTCAAGCACCTGGCCTTCGTGCAGATTGGCGATCAGCTCGTTGCGCTGCTCAGCCCGGGTATCTTCTAGGACGGCCCGGCGCGAGACCACGATGTTGCCGCGTCGGCGGTCCATTTTCAAAATCTGGAATGGTTGTTCAGTGCCCATCAACGGCGTGATATCGCGCACCGGGCGGATATCCACTTGGCTGCCCGGCAAGAACGCGACGGCGCCGTCAAGATCAACGGTGAAGCCGCCCTTGACCCGGCCGAAGATTACGCCTTCCACTCGCACGCCATCTTCAGAGGCTTTTTCAATTTTTTCCCAGGCCTCTTCGCGGCGCGCACGCTCGCGGCTGAGGACAGCTTCGCCGCGCCGGTTCTCGATGCGCTCGATGAAAACTTCTACCTGATCTCCGACCTTGAGCTCAACCGGCTGACCCGGCAGCGAGAACTCTTTTAGGGGAACGCGTCCTTCGACTTTTAGTCCGACATCAATAAGTGCCGCGTCATTATCGATGGATAGCACCGTGCCTTTGATCAGGCGGCCTTCAAAATTTCTGTTGTCGCCGACAAATTCCTCAAGCAATTCAGCAAAATTTTCTGTGCTCGGTGCCTGCGCCGCGGCCATTTGCGTTGTCATCTGTTCTCCTGTCCAACAATCATTTCACATCACCGCCTCGGTCAAATTCCAAGCCGGCATATGCTCTCAAATCCGCCGCTAGCGGCTAAACCCATGTCCCTCGACCGGATTATCCCAGCCGCGCCGCGATATAAGAAAGCGCCCGATCAAACACCTCATCGGGCGAAAGATCGGTGGTATCAATCTTGAGTGCATCGTCCGCCGCTCTCAGCGGCGCAACCGCGCGACCGCTATCGCGGGCGTCGCGATCTTGCATTTCCTGCAAAACGCGCGATTCTATACTCTCCAGGCCGCGTAACCGCAACTCTTTCACGCGCCGTTTAGCGCGCGCTTCAACCGAAGCGTCAAGATAGATTTTGGCGTCTGCCTCCGGGCAGACCACGGTACCGATGTCGCGGCCGTCTAAAACCGCCCCCGGCGGCGTGGCGGCAAAGTCGCGTTGATAGACCAAAAGGGCGGCGCGCACTGTGGGATGGGCGGATACGATCGAGGCGGCCTGACCCACTTCCTCGGCGCGCAAATTTGGTGCTTCGAGATCCCGTGTTTCAAGATTTTGCGCCGCATTCTCGCCGGCGGTTTCGTCAGATGGATCGCCGCCTTGGCGTAACACGCGCACCGCGACCGCGCGGTAAAGCCCGCCCGTATCAAGATGGCTGAGGCCGAAATGGTCTGCCAAACGCCGCGCCAACGTGCCTTTCCCAGAGGCCGCCGGGCCGTCCACAGCGATCTTCACCGCCGGTTTTCCGGCTTGTGCGGCTTCAACCATGGCGTATCCCCCCACCGAGACCGTTCATCAATTCGACGAAGCCGGGAAAACTTGTTGCGATCGGGGCGCCGTCGTCAATTGTCATGCCGTCTCGGCAAGCCATGCCGAGTACCAGAAATGCCATGGCGATGCGGTGGTCCAGGGAGGTTACGACTTTAGCCCCGCCCGGCGGCGGCGCGCCCGCACCGGAGATCAGGATATCGTCCTGCTCGACAGTCACGGCACAACCGGCGGCGCTCAGACCGGCGACGATGGCAGCGAAGCGATCGCTCTCTTTGTGACGCAGTTCGTCGAGACCGCACAGGCGGCTTGGGCCCTTTGCGCAGGCGGCCAGGACCGCGAGAATTGGATATTCATCAATCATGCTGGGAGCGCGTGCTGCTGGCACGTCGATTCCGTGCAATTTGGAGGCGCGGACCATAATGTCGGCCACGGGTTCGCCGGAAACTTCACTTGAATTACGCAATTCGATCGTGCCGCCCATTTCGCGAACACAATCCAGCAGGCCGCTGCGCAACGGATTGATGCCGACATTTCTGAGCAGCACGTCTGACCCCGGCACGATCAGTGAAGCGGCGAGCGGGAAGGCGGCAGAGCTGAGATCGGCCGGAACCGATAGCGTCTGCGCGCTCAGTTCGGGCTGGCCCGACAATGTTATCTTACGGCCGCCCGAAGCAACCTCCTCAACTCGCAGCTCGGCGCCGAAATGACGCAGCATGCGCTCACTGTGATCGCGGGTCGGCGCCGGCTCAACGATGCTGGTTTCGCCGGGCGCCGCGAGGCCGGCCAAAAGAATCGCCGATTTCACCTGTGCCGAGGCGACCGGCAGTGTATATCCGATAGGAAGCAGTTCGGTGCTGCCGGTGAGCGCCAACGGCAGGCGGCAGCCGCTTCGAGCCGTGATTCGCACGCCCATTAGTGTGAGGGGCTCGGCGACCCGGCCCATCGGCCGCGCGTGCAGTGATTCATCGCCGCTAAAAAAGCTGGTGAACGGATGCTGAGCAGCTACGCCCATCAGAAGCCGCACAGCCGTACCGGCGTTGCCTAGGTCCAACTGGCGTGCCGGTTCCTGAAAGCCGCCAACGCCGACACCCCATATCCGCCACGTGCCGGCATTGTCGCGCTCGATGTCCACGCCGAACTCGCCGAGTGCGCGTGCGGTCGCGAGAACGTCGCCGCCCTCCAACAATCCCTGGACGCGCGTTTCACCGACCGCTAGCGCACCAACGATCAATGCTCGGTGAGAAATGGATTTATCGCCGGGCAAAACGGCCTCTCCGGACAACGGGCCCGAGGGCTCCGAGATGACCGGCCGCGGGCCTGAAAGTGCCTCTCCGGCGGCGTTTTTTTGCGGCGCAGCGGGTTGATCTAAAATGCTTTGTTCGCTTGTTTTCACAGCATGTCTCTACCATGACCGGGCGCGGCAAAAAACCAGGGCACGCGATCTAAATCATTTTATTTTTGACAGAGTCTGCCGAACGTGGCAATTCGGCTTGAATTTGCGTGCATCGATATGCGCGTAGAAAGATTTTATGGGAGATCTTCATAGTGGCGGATTCGAAATGGGGCACCAAGCGATTGTGCCTCGGGTGCGGCAAGCGGTTTTACGATATGCGGCGCGACCCGATCATTTGCCCCGGTTGCGAGGTGCCCTTCGAGGTCGGCGCGCCGACCCGGACAAGACGGCAAGGCGCGCCGGTCGAACGTGCGGCGGTTTTGAAGCCCCCCGTGGCGGCGGCCGAGACTGAAGACGGCTCGGTGGCGGACCAGGGTGACCCGGACGTGCTGGCCGTCGCCGATGACGATAGCGATGACGACGATGTGGAAGAAGAGGCCGCCGAGGCAATAGAAGACCCGTCCGAGTTGGGTGAAGATGAAGACGACATGGCCGAAGTCATTGTAGGTATTGAGGCGCCGGAAAAGGTCGACAATTGAGTATGGTTTCGGCGCCCGGGCTTGCATGAAAGCCTTCGGGTCAATACTTTCCGTCCGCCCGGGGCAGAGGATAATTTCGGGGCCATAGCTCAGTTGGGAGAGCGCTTGAATGGCATTCAAGAGGTCGTCGGTTCGATTCCGTCTGGCTCCACCAAGTATATCAGGGACTTAGCTGGTTACAGCTAAGTCCCTTTTTCTTTCAAGTGACCAAAAAGTGACCGCACGCTACTGAAAATAGCTCTTGAGAGGCCGATATCCGGCGCGCGGCTCACTATAGGCGATTTCGGGGTAACAGGAGCTCAGCAGAGCATTGGGTAGCTTTCGAACCTCGGCATTGCTGTCGGCCGCTTTCTTTTTTAGGTGTCTGTTGTGTCAGTTCTTCTCGTCGGGAAAGATTTACCAAATTGCAAAAATGGGCCTCCCTAAAGCTAAATCGCTTGAGCGGTGATCTCCTCATGTGGTGGCAAGGCCATCAAACGACTGAGGAGTACGGATTGGTCGCCGTTGACAGACACATTTCAGAAATATTGCGGCGCGCGAGAAATCATATGTTGCTCGCGGCACCAGCATATATGTATTACTATCAATGGCAGTATAAATTCTAGATAGATAGCGTTAGCAAAGAAACACAAACAGTCATTAGCCCGGATTATGGTACTGTCAGAGGAACGTGGGCGTGCCAGAAAATTCGAGCCGCCTGTAGTTTCAAGCATCGAGTTGAC